>JACPZV010000376.1 GCA_016195295.1 Acidobacteriota bacterium | reverse complement strand
GCGACTGGGCGTCTACGTCAGCCCGGAGTACACGGGGGAGTACAAGCGAGTTGGACGCGTTGCTGGGAAGGTGATCGCGGACGCAGTCGCTCGCCATATCAATCACGAGCGCCAACCGACGCCTTGGCCAAACGACCCACAGTTAGAAATGGAGTTGACGAGAAAGTTTGCTGCAGCTTCGACTGGCGGACAAGCCGATGGAAGAATCGCGGAGGTATCATTTAGTTCTCTTGGCGAACTTCGTGCGCACAAGATTCTCGAGTCGGCCCGGCCGTTCTTACGAAAAACGTCACAGAGTGAACGGGACCAGTTCGTAACTACGTTCGGCGCTTCGTTAGCGTCACTCCAGGATGATGGATTTGCAGAGATCGATCTCATAATCCAAGAACAATCACGAAAGACGGACTTCGCAAATGCGTCCGATGTGCACGGTCGGGGATCGAAACTCAATCGCGTAGCAGCTAGGCTCCGCGAGGCGCTACAAAGACAAGGAATCAGCGTGGACCCATGGTGACATCGACGACATTTCGCCGCCTTGAGCCGAGGGTCTGGTCAGTACTCGAGCGAGTTGGTGCATCTGCGCCGGTCGATGTTGCGTTAGTTGGAACCGAACGGTGCATTCGGCGGATCGACTTCAGAAGCATGATGCTCGATGGAGCCCTTGAGGCGATTGAGGGCGGCTTCCGAGTGTACATCCACGATACGAGGCAAGAGAGAGAAGTACCTCTCGAGCCGGGGATTCGCTTAGATAGACGTCAGAGATTCACCATGGCGCACGAGATAGCCCATACGTTTTTCTTCGATACGGCACATCCTCGACCACGGCCGTATAAAGAGACGCCGCCTTATCCAGTACTTGAGTCGCTCTGTCAAACAACTGCATCCGAGATCGTTTTGCCTGAACCGCTGATCAAGAAGTTCGTCAGTAGGCTAGAGCCACTTTCGATTGAGCAAGTATTGGCGCTCAGCGATGCTTTTGACGTGTCGGCCGACGTCGTGCTGCACCGCATTAGTCGGTCGCCGCAGCTTGTTGCTTCAAGTCACGCCGTGCTGCTTCTTGAACGGCGTGGCGGCGATGACGCGGTCATCGTTGCTTCCTTCTTCGGCTCCGCTCTATTGGCATACTTTCCCCGTCCAGAGAAACGGAAGCTGAGCGACTGGAATCCAGGACTGATTCCAAGTCGAACCGAAGGACTCTCCGATCAATGGAGTGAGATTCTGCCACTCGTTTGCGCACGGAGGCTTCAGCACCCCACCGCCAGTAGCCGGTTTTTTCTTGAGCTTGTGGGTAAGCGGGATCTCTGAACTCGACGACTGCTCAAAGCTTCTTGCTCTCTCCAAGCTGTTCGTCTAGTTTCCGGCCCCTGGAGAGCCCCTTCAACCGCTTGAGCGCAGCCGATGCTTCTGAAATCCCCAGGGCGAACGCCACGGCAAAGAAGACCAGGCCGTAAGGCGCCAGAACTAGAACTGCCGCGACCACCGGGTTCGGCGCGGGAACGACCAGCTTCACCGCCCACGCGACCGCGGCGCCGCAGATCGCCGACGCCCACAACTGCGCGACATACTCCGCGGGCAATCCCGTGCGGCCGATGCGTCCGTTAAGCGTCGCGCGCAGCAGCGACATCTCCACCCACCCGGCGATTCCAGCGGACGCCGTCAGCCCCGCGACGCCCCAGACCGGGGGCACGCCGAGCCACCGCGGCAACGGAATCGCACACACATATCCGAGCATCGTCGTCAGGATCACGCGAACGACGGCGTAGCGAAGCGGTGTTTGCGTGTCGCGCAGCGCGTAGTACGCCGACGAGTACAAGCGTCCGAGCGTCGACGCCAGCAGGCCGACCGCCGATCCGGCGAGGATCCCCCACACGTACACGGCATCCTCATGACGGAAGCGTCCGGTCTGCAGCAGCGCCGCCGCGATGATGTCACCGAGCGCGAGAAACGCCATCGCCGACGGGACGACGAAGAAGGCGATCTGACGGAGTCCGCTGTCGAGGCGTTGACGGAGCGCGTCCGTACGCGACGCGTCCAGTCCCACCTCCCCCGCCATCGTCGGCAGCTCCGCCGCCGCGATCGACATGCCGAACAAGCTGACCGGCAACGTATACAACAACTGCGCGTTCGCCAGACCTGTCACCGCGCCGGTCGGCAACAGACTGGCGAGCAGCGAGTCGATGTACGCGCTGAGCTGCACGACGCCCCGACTGACGAAGACGGGCACGAAGTTCCGCACAACGGTGCGCACGTGCGTTGAGACCGCGTCGAGCGCGAATCCGAGATCCGGCGCGACGCGCAGGACGATCGGCACCTGCACCGCGAATTGGAGCGCGCTGCCCGCCACCGACCCCCACGCCAGCAGGAGCGCGAGCCGCGGCAGCTCCGAGCGTCCGAAGATCACGAGCGTCGCGATCATCGCCGCGTTCCACATGACCGGCGCGGTGTACGAGAGCAGGAACTTGTGGTGGCTGTTCAGGACGCCGAGGCACCACGCCGACAGGACCAGCAGTCCGGCTCCCGGAAACAAAATGCGCACGATCTCGATGGTCAGCTCGCGCTTCGCGCCCGTGAAGCCCGGCGCGATGGCGGTAATGAGCAGCGGCGTCGCGAAGACACCGACGAGCACGAGCAGCGCGACCACAAGGGCGAGCAGCGACGCCACGGCGCCGGCCACGCGGTCCGCATCACGCCGCTCGCCGCGCGCGACGAGCGCCGCGTACACCGGGATGAACGACGCCGAGAGCGCGCCTTCGCCGAAGAGGTTCTGAAGAAAGTTCGGGATGCGGAACGCGGCGTTGAACGCGTCGGCGGCGTCGGACTGCAGGCCGAAGTAGTACGCGAAAACGCGCAGGCGCACGAGGCCGGCGAGGCGGGAGCACAGAATGCCCGCGGCGACGAAGAACGCTGAGCGGGTTTTCATTGCGGATTGAGGAGTGCGGATTGCGGATTGATTGGTGATTGAAGGCCGTTCGGAAATCCGCATTCCGCAATCCTCAATCCGCAATGTCATCGTCAGCGACCAACGTGCCGCTCGACTTCTGCATCAGGTACGCTTTGATAAACATGTCGATGTCGCCGTCGAGAACGCGGTTCACGTCGCCGACCTGCTCTTTCGTCCGGTGATCCTTGACGAGCTGGTAGGGCTGCAGCACGTAACTGCGGATCTGGCTGCCGAAGGCGATCTGCTGCTTGGCGCCGCCAATCTGATCGAGCTTCGCCTGCTGCTCTTTCAGCTTGAGGTCGTAGAGCCGCGCCTTGAGGACCCGCATGGCCGAGTCCTTGTTGCGATGCTGCGACCGTTCATTCTGACAGGACACGACGATGCCCGTGGGCAGGTGGGTGATGCGAATCGCGGAGTCCGTGACGTTGACGTGCTGCCCGCCAGCCCCGCTCGAACGGTACGTGTCGATGCGGATGTCCTTGTCTTCGATCACGACGTCCACGTCCTCAGGCAGCTCCGGCCACACGTAGACCGACGCGAACGACGTGTGCCGCCGCGCAGCCTGATCGAACGGC
>JACPZV010000375.1 GCA_016195295.1 Acidobacteriota bacterium | reverse complement strand
CCGTCGCAATCTGTCCGCCCGGTAGCCGCGCGAAGCGCTGGAGCCGCTGCTTGCTGTTCGCGGTGGGATGCTCGGCCACGACGGCCAGGAAATCGACGCTGTTCAGTCCGAACCCGGTCACGTCGAAGGGCCGCGAACCCGGCAACGGTATGCGGAACGGCACACGCACGGGTTTGCATGGTAGCCCGGTTGACCTTCGCCTTTCTTTTGCGTATAGTCGTCTCATTGACGAGGTGCCGATGCTTCCCCTTACAAAACGGCAGCGCGAGATCCTCGATTACCTGAACGAATTCATCAGCCAGCACGGTTACGCTCCCAGTCTCGAAGAAATCGGCCGGCGCTTCGGCCTCTCTTCGCTGGCGACCGTGCACAAGCACTTGACCAACCTCCAGGAAAAGGGCTTCATCAAACGCGCTTGGAATCGCAGCCGGTCGGTTGAAATGGTCCCGACCCGGACAGGCGGACGCGCCGTCGAGCTGCCGCTGCTGGGCTACGTCGCCGCCGGCGTGCCGATTGAAGCCGTCGCCTCGAGCGAAACCATCGCCGTCCCCGAAGACCTCGTCGGCAAGCGCGACACGTACGTTCTGCGCGTGCGTGGCGATTCGATGATCGACGAGCAGATCCGCGACGGCGATTTCGTCGTGGTCGAGGATCGAAAGACGGCCGACAACGGCGAAATGGTCATCGCGCTGCTGCGCGGTTCCGACGTCACGCTGAAGAAGTTCTACCGCGACCTCGGCGGCAAGATTCGGCTGCAGCCGGCCAACGCCGCCATGCAACCGATCTTCGTGGAGCCCGATCACGTCCAGATTCAAGGGGTCGTCGTCGGGGTGATGCGGAAGTACTGAAGCGCAGTACACTTGGGCATGGCCGATCAGCCCAAGCAAATCAACTTCACGATCGTTCCCGACGACGCAGCCGCGGAGGGGGCAGGGAGCGGCGCGGCACCGCCGCGGACCTACAGCAACTTCTGTTCTATCGCACACACGCCCTTCGATTTCACGCTCACCTTCTGCGAGGTGATGCCGTTGACCGACAAGGAAATCAAGGCCGCCGAATCCGAGCACGTCGTCCGGGCGCCGGTGCGTGCGAAGATCGTCGTGCCCGTGCAGTTCGTGCCGAACCTCATCGCCGCCCTTCAGGAACATTGGCGCGTCTATTCGGAGTCCTACTCCAATCCGGCCTGGAACAAGGACACCGGGCCCGTGCACTGAATTCACAATCTACAATTCAGAATTGGGAATGAAGACTGCCGGCGACACACGGTCGATCCTCGACGCGCTGGAGTCGCAGCATCCCGGCGCGGACACCGAGTTGCATTACCGGAACGCGTTCGAGCTGCTCGTCGCGACGATCCTGTCGGCGCAGTCCACGGATCGCCGCGTCAATCTGGTGACGCCAGCGCTGTTCAAGCGCTACCCTGACGCGGGCGCGCTGGCAAAGGCCACGCCCGGTCGACTCGAACCGCAGATTCACTCCACGGGCTTTTTCCGGGCGAAATCCAAGGCGCTTGTGGCGATGGCGCGGGCGCTCGTGCGCAATCACGGCGGCAACGTACCCGCCGACATGGACGCACTGACCGCGCTTCCAGGCGTCGGGCGCAAGACCGCGAACGTCGTGCTCGGTCACGCACTCGGCATCCCCGGGCTTCCCGTCGATCGACACGTGCTGCGGGTGGCGAATCGGATCGGCATCGCGGGATCCGACGATCCCGTCGTCGTGGAGCGACAACTTACGTCGGCCCTCCCGCCCGAGCGCTGGACACGCGCATCAGACACGCTCATCCTGCACGGACGCCGCATCTGTCGACCGAAACCGCTGTGCGATGAGTGCGCCGTCCAGCACGAGTGCGAGTACTTCCAGCGAGGCGGCGTAGCCGAACCGGTCACTCGCCCACACCGAAAGGCGCGCCGTGTCGCCCCGCAAACCCCATGACGTCCCGCGCCGAATTCGAACGCCGCGTCGCTGAGGCGCTGGCGTCAATCCCGCGGCGGTTTCGCGACGCGATGCAGAACATCGCGATCGTCGTCGAGGACGAACCGTCCGCCGACCTGCTCGCGGACATGGACATCCACCCTCCCGATACGTTGCTCGGTTTGTATCAGGGAACGCCGTTGACCGAGCGCCGATGGGACTACGGCAACACCCTGCCCGACCGCGTCCTGATCTTCCAGGGCCCGCACGAGCGCGCTGCGGCAGACGACGAGGACCTCGTGGTCGCTATCGCGGAAACGCTCATTCACGAGATCGGCCACTACTTCGGGATGAGCGAAGAGGAGATCGAAGAAATCGAGGAGAAGTACTGGCGGGTGAGGCGCCGGGATGCGCGCGCGTAAACGGTTCGGACAGAATTTTCTCGAACCTGCATGGGTCGCGAAAGTGGTGCAGGCGATCGCGCCGCGCGCCGACCAAACCTTTCTCGAGATTGGCCCTGGTCGCGGGGCTCTCACTCGTCCGCTGGCTGCCCGAGCAAAAACCGTCGTCGCCTACGAGATCGACCGCGATCTGGCCGCGGGGCTCGAGGCGACCGCTCCGCCGAACATCACGATCGTGGTCGGTGATTTCCTCACCGCAGGCAGCCTCACGAAGGTCGTAGGGGCCGACCCATGTGTCGGCCCCGGGGCCGATACGCGGGTCCGCCCCTACATGGGACTGAGGGTCGCGGGTAACCTGCCGTACAACGTCGCGTCGCCCATCCTGTTCAAGCTCGTTGAGCTGCGTGCCGGGGGCTGCCCGCTCGTCGACGCCACGGTCATGTTGCAACGCGAGGTCGGCGATCGTCTCCTCGCCGCTCCCGGGAGCCGCGAGTACGGAGTCCTCAGCGTTCTGATGCAGCACACGGCGTCGATCGAACGGCTGCTCGACCTGCCGGCCGGCGCATTTCGGCCGCGACCGAAGGTACGCTCGGTGCTCGTCCGGCTGACGTTTCATCCGCCGAATCCTCCTGTCGCGGATGCCGCGACGTTTTCCGCCCTCGTCCGGGCCGTGTTCACACGACGACGAAAAACTCTCGCCAACGCGCTATTAGCGTATCCGGCCCGCGATGCCCGGGGCGGGCCGGCCGTGAACCCGACTGACGTGCTGAGGCGCGCCGGCGTTGACGGGGCTCGGCGCCCCGAGACCCTCTCGGTCGCCGAGTTCGCCCGTTTAGCGGACATCTACGCTTCGGTTTCGCCGTGAGCTGTGCTATATTTCGGCAGCTAAGTTGTACGTAGCTCGGGTCTTATTCGGCCATCCCGCCTCGTAGTTTTCAGGCGCACCCAGCAGCCTGATCGAGCCGTCATCGCGGCTCCCAACGTCCGGACGAACTCCGCCAGGAGGCTCTCCGGTGTTGGTGCGTACGTTCTGTTCCGCATGCTTGAGATTGTGTCCCTGGGTGGACTGGGCGAGTTCGGCATGAACATGCTCGCGATCACTTGGGGCGAAACGACGATCGTCGTGGATGCCGGCGTGATGTTTCCCGACCCGGAACTCCTGGGCGTGGACCGCATCATTCCGGATCTGACGTATTTGCACCAGAAAGGGCGCGTGGCGGCGCTCATCCTGACGCACGGGCACGAGGACCACATCGGCGCGGTCCCGCATCTCGTTCCATTGGTCGACGGTCCTATCTACGGAACGCCGCTGACCCTGGCGCTCGTCGAACCGAAGCTCCACGAACACGATCTGGACGCCAAGAATCTGAAGCCCGTGCGCCCGCGCGAGCGAATCACGATCGGGCCGTTCACGGTCGAGTTCGTGCGCGTGACACACAGCATGCCGGACTGCGTGGCGCTGGCGATTCGGACTCCCGTGGGCCTGATCGTCCATACGGGCGACTTCAAGATCGATCAAACGCCGATTGACGGCGAGCACTTCGACGTGCACCGCTTCGCCGAGTTGGGCGCGGAGGGTGTCCTGGCGTTGTTCGCGGACAGCACCAACATCGACCGGCGCGGCTACACCGGCTCCGAGACCGACGTGGTGGAGGCGTTTGAAGAGATCTTCACCAGTTCGACGGGCAAGCTGATCGTCGCGGCGTTCTCGTCGAGCATCTATCGCATGCAGCTGCTCGTCGATCTGGCGGCGCAATTCGATCGCAAGGTCGCGTTCGTCGGCCGTGGCATGATTCAGAACTCGGAGATCGCGCAGCGGCTCGGTTACCTCCGCCTCCCCGCGGGGGTCCAGATTCGTGATGTCGACATCTCGAGTTACCCCGCGCAGGACGTCTTGTGTCTGGCGACGGGATCGCAGGGCGAGCCCTTGTCCGCCCTCTCCCGCATCGCCATCAACGATCACCGCTGGGTCAAACTCTCGCCCGACGATACCGTGGTGTTTTCCGCGCGCGCGATTCCAGGCAACGAGAAAGCCATCGGCCGCGTCATCAACCACATCGCTCGGCGCGGCGCGGATGTGATCCACGAAGGGATCAAGCACGTCCACGTCTCCGGCCACGGCAGCGAAGAAGAACTGAAGCTCATGCTGTCGCTGGTGCGTCCGCGCGTCTTCGTCCCCATCCACGGCGAGTACCGGCAGCTGACGCGTCACGCGAAAGTCGCCGAGCGCGTCTTCGCCGGCCGGGAGCCGAAACCGGAAACTTTGCTCGCCGAGAACGGGGACCTCTTGCACTTCGATGCCGACGCCGCGCGGATCGCCGGCAAGGCGCCGGTGGGCCGCATTCTGATCGACGACACGCGCACGGGCGAGGTCGGCGACGAAGTCCTGCGCGATCGCCGCCACCTCGCCGAGGACGGGCTGGTCGTCCCGGTCGTGGCCATCAACAAGCAGACCGGCGCGCTCGAAGGCGTGCAGGACATCATCACGCGCGGCTTCGTCATGGAGGACAGCCAGGCGCTGCTCGCCGACGGCGCGCGGCTCTTGGGTGAAATCGTCGAACAGACCAGCATCGAAGAACGGACCGATCAGGGGCTCATCAAGGAAAAGCTGCGCGTCGAGCTGCGGCGCTTCTTCCGTAAACGTTCCGGGCGGCGACCCTTCGTGCTGCCTGTCATCATGGAGATCTGACACGTGAGTGGATCGACCGTTTCACGCCGCGTCAGCGAGTTCGTCGGCGTCGCGCTTTTCGCGTCGGCGCTGATTTGGCTGATTTCGCTCGCCAGCTACGAGCCGAGCGACCCCGTGTGGTTTTTCAGCACGGGTGCGCACGCGACGCCCGTGAACTTCGCGGGTCGCGTCGGCGCGTTCCTGGCCGAGCTCTCATTCCAGCTCTTCGGCTACGCGTCCTATCTCATCCCGGCCATCATGGCCGTGGTCGGGTGGAACTATTTCTGGTGTCGAAGTGTTGACGCCCGGGCCACCAAGGCCACCGGCGCCGCGCTGCTGTTCGCGTGCATCAGCGCGTTCCTCAACCTGGTCTTCACGACACTCGACGTTTCCGGCAAATCTTTCCGCGCCGGCGGGTACGCGGGCGAGTTTCTTGGCAAGGCGATGTCCGAGTACTTGAATCGCACGGGAGCGCTGATCGTCATCCTGACGCTGATCTTCCTTTCGATCATCATGTCGACGCAGTTCTCGTTCGGCCGCTTCTTCGCCGCAATCGTCGAGGTGGTCCGCGGTGGCGCCACGCGAGCCCTCCACGCGTTCCACGCCTGGCGCGAAGAGCGCCGACGAGAAGCGCAGCGACGCGAGGTCATCGCGAAGCACACGAGGAAAGCCGCGTCGGCGCCCGAGACGAGCGCGCCCGGGGCCGACCTCGTCGTCGCCGAAGCCGCGGCGCCCAAGCCGGCCCGCAAACGTGACGCTCGCGATCAAGACGAGGCGCCACTCTCGACCGCGCCGGATTCGCTGGCGAGTGGTTCGAGGTCTTTCGCGCCCCCAAAGCCGCCGAAAGTGAACGTGCTCGCTTCCCTGCCGCTTTCAGATGTCGAACCGATGGCGAAGCCGGCGGAACGCCGGAAAGGCGAGTACGCGTTTCCGCCCGTCTCGCTGCTCGATGGGGCGAAGGTGGAACGCAAGATCGACGAGCGCGAGCTCATGGACGGCGCGCGTTTGCTCGAAGAAAAGTGTCGCGAGTTCTCCGTGATCGGCAACGTCGTCCAGATTCACCCGGGGCCGGTGGTCACGACGTTCGAGTTCAAGCCGGACGCCGGCGTGAAGTATTCCAGGGTGACGGGGCTCGCCGACGATCTGTGTCTCGCCATGCAGGCCGAGTCGGTCCTGATCGACCGTATCCCGGGCAAATCGACCGTCGGCATTCAGATCCCCAATCGCACCCGCGAACAGATCTCGCTGCGCGAGCTGCTCGAATCAGACGTCTACCGGCGCTCGACGTCGAAGCTGACGATCGCGCTCGGCAAGACGATCCACGGCGAGCCGTATGTCACCGATCTCGCGATGATGCCGCATCTGTTGATCGCCGGCTCGACCGGCGCGGGCAAATCGGTCGGCATCAACGGCATGTTGACGAGCATCCTCTACCGCGCCAGCCCCGACGATGTACGGATGATCATGATCGACCCGAAGCGACTCGAGCTAGGAGTCTACGACGACATCCCGCACTTGATGACGCCGGTCGTCGTCGATCCGAAGCAGGCGGCCAACGCGCTGCGCTGGGCGGTGCGGGAAATGGAGGAGCGCTACAAGACGCTCGCGGGCGAAGGCGTGCGGAACATCGAACAGTACAACCGGAACATCCGGCAGGCGATCGCCGAGAAGCGGACGCCGAACGACGGGCAGGAGCCCAAGCCGCTGCCCTTCATCGTGGTGGTCATCGACGAGCTCGCGGACTTGATGATGGTCGCGAGCAGTGAAGTCGAGGAGTCGATCGCCCGGCTCGCGCAGATGGCGCGCGCCGTCGGGATCCACCTGATTCTGGCGACGCAGCGCCCGTCGGTCGACGTCATCACGGGCCTCATCAAAGCCAACCTGTCGTCGCGCATTGCGTTCCGCGTGGCGACGAAGATCGACTCTCGAACGATTCTCGACGGCAACGGCGCCGAACAACTGCTCGGCAAGGGCGACATGCTCTTCCTGCCGCCCGCGTCCTCGCGGTTCATCCGAATGCACGGGCCCTACATCTCCGAGCAGGAAAGCGCGCGCCTCGCCAGCTTCCTTCGCAAGCAGGGCAAGCCGATCTACGACGACTCGATCACCGCCGAGGAGAAGGCGACGGCGGAAGGCATCGAGATGGACAAGGACGACCTGTACGACGAGGCGGCGCGCATCGTCGTCGGCAGCGGCCAGGCGTCGATCTCGTATCTGCAGCGCCGGCTTCGCATCGGGTTCAGCCGCGCGGCGCGGCTCGTCGACATGATGGAGATGGAAGGTCTCGTGTCGCCGTCCGCGGGCGGGAAGCCGCGCGAGGTGCTCGTGGACAAACACTACTTCGAAGAGGTTGACGCGCAACTGCGATGAACGTTTTCGCCCATGCGATCGTCGTGGCGGCGATGCTCCTGCCCGGACAGGCGAAACCCGTCCCATCCGCACAGACGATGTACGCCGACGCGCTGGCGCGCGAACAACGCGTGCGCGCGACCCTTGCGTCGCCGAACGCTCCACCCTCCGCGCTGCAAGACGTGCATAAAGTGGTCGCGGCCTACGAAGCCATCGTCAAGGCCTACCCGGCCAGCGGCTATAGCGACGACGCGCTCTGGCAAGCGGGCTGTCTGGCGCTTGACGCGTTCGCGCGCTTCGGCCAGGCGTCGGATCGCGACACGGGCGTACGGCTGCTCCGCAGACTGACCGCGTCGTACCCCGCGAGCAAGTTCGTCAAGCAGGTGCCCGAACAACTCGCGCGCATCGCGGTCGAAACGGCCGGCGCGGAGCGCATTCGGACGATCACGGACATTCGGCGGGTCGTGCTGCCCGAAGTCGTTCGCGTTTTCATCGATCTTGACGGCGAAGTCTCGTTTCACGACGATCGCATCGAAGAACCGGCTCGCGTCTTTCTCGATTTGCCCGGCACGCGGGCGGCGCCGGCGCTCGTCGACCAGACCCGTCGCTTCGACGTCGACGATGACGTGGTGCGCCAGGTGCGTATCGGCCGGCATCCCAACAGCACCACGCGCATCGTGCTCGATGCGGCGGGCGTCGCGAGCTACGCAACCTGGCTGCGCAAACCGCCGAGCGGCATGCCGCGGTCCACGGCGCTCCTTGCCGACGCGTACGCGGCGGATGTTGAAACGCCCGCCCCTGAAGCCGCGCCAAAGACCGCCGAGACGCCGCCCGCGCCGCTGCTGCCGGCGCGGACCGCGCCCGGCGGATTCTCGATGGCGCGCCAACTTGGCCTCGGGGTTTCGCGTATCGTGATCGACCCCGGCCATGGCGGTCACGACCCGGGCGCGAAGGGAAAGGGCGTCGAGGAGGCCGAGTTGGTGCTCGACGTCGCGCTGCGCCTCGAGAAGCTTCTGGCAAAGGTCCCGGGCACGGAGGTCGTCCTGACGCGCCGGACCGACGACTTCATTCCACTGCAGGAGCGCACCGCGATCGCCAACCGCGAAGGCGCCGACCTCTTCCTCTCGATTCACGCCAACGCGAGCCCCACGGCGCAGGCGCGCGGGATCGAAACCTACTTTCTGAATTTCGCGAACAACCTCAGCGCCGCCGCGGTCGCCGCGCGTGAGAACGCGGCCTCCGGCCAAACGATGGGCGCCCTGCCGGATTTCGTGAAGGCCATCGCGCTCAACAACAAGCTGGACGAGTCGCGGGACTTCGCGACGCACGTGCAGCGCGCTATGATCGAGCGGCTCAAGCCGTCGAATAAAACCGTGAAAGATCTCGGCGTCAAGCAGGCGCCGTTCGTCGTGCTGATTGGCGCGGCCATGCCGAGCGTGCTCGCCGAGATTTCCTTCGTGACCAACCCGCAGGAGGCGCGGCTTCTGAAGGGGAATGTCTATCGGCAGCGGATTGCCGAAGCGTTGTTCAACGCCGTCCGCAAGTACCAGGCCTCACTCAAGAACGTCTCGACCGTCGCGCTTCAGTGATCGAGCGGATTGCGCGATCGCACCCAGAACATCACCCCCGCCAGGAGTAATCCGAGCACGAAGGCGCCCAGCGTGATCACGCCGGTGAGGCCGAGTGAGCCCAAGAGGACGTCCGCCAGGCCCGTGGGGTCCTTTCGCGGCTCGATGATCTTGACGATGACCGGCGACGATGGTTGGAAAATGACCTCAACCCCAAAATTTCTCGAACGCCAGTTGTGCCAGCGTGCGAACCGCGACGCCGCTCGGCCCTTTCGGTAAGTACGGCTTCGCCTCTTCGGCCCACGCCGTGCCGGCGATGTCCAAATGGGCCCACGGAAGGCCGCCGGTGAATTCCTGGAGGAACATCGCGGCCGTAATCGAGCCCGCCGGCCGTCCTCCCGTGTTCATCATGTCGGCGATGTCGCTCTTGAGCTGATCCCGATACTCCTCGAACAGCGGCATCGGCCACGCGCGATCGCCTGCGCGATCGGCGACCTCGCGAACGCGCTGCACCCACGCGTCGGGCGCGCCGAACAGCCCGCTCGCGAGCTTGCCGAGCGCCACGACGCACGCGCGCGTGAGCGTCGCCACGTCCACGAGGTGCGTGGCGCCCAACTGCCGCGCGTACCACAGACCGTCTCCGAGAATCAGTCGCCCCTCGGCATCCGTGTTGATGACCTCGACGGTCTTTCCCTCCGCGCTCGTCAGGATGTCGCCGGGTTTGATGGCGCGCCCGCCCGGCATGTTCTCCGTGGTCGGCACCACGCCGATCACGCGGATCGGCGCGCCAAGGATCCCAATCGCGCGCATGGCGCACGCCACCGCCGCGCCGCCCGCCATGTCGTCTTTCATCCGCTCCATGCCCTCGGCCGGCTTTATCGAAATGCCGCCGGTGTCGAACGTGATGCCTTTGCCAACCAGTCCCAGCACCGGCTTCTCGGGCGCGCCGGAGGGCTCGTGACGAAACACGATCACGCGCGGTGGTTCGCTGCTCCCGCGAGCCACACCGAGCAAAAGGCCCATGCGCAGCTTCTCGATCTGCGTCTCGTCTAGGATTTCGACCCTCACGCCCGCTTCGCTCGCCAGCGCCGCGGCGCGCTTGGCGAATTCCCTGGGCGTCAGCGTGTTTCCGGGTTCGTTCGCCAGCTCGCGCGCCAGATTGCTGCACTCGCCGAGCGTGCGACCGCGCGCGGCCGCCGCCGTGACCGCCTCGCACCGCTCGTCCAGGACCGCGAGCGTCCACGTTGGCGGCGCCGCCGGCGCCGGCTCGTCGGTCTTGTAACTCCCGGCGTTGAACTCGGCCAACGTCAGCCCTTCGGCTGCGGCCTGCACCAGGTCAGCCGTCCCGCCTTCGCCGCGGACCATGAAGGTCACGCGTTCAATTCGGCGCGATCGCGCCGTCACGCCGGCCGACGCGGCCACCTTGCGAAGCAAATCCGTTCCACAGTCGGCGCGTCGCCCCGCCCCGACGATCGCTACGCGGCGCGCTCGCCACTGCCGATCGGTCACCGGTGTGATGAACCATTCGTACGGCTTCGCCTGGAATTCCTTGACGGTCAGCGCGCGACTCACTTCGCGGCCGCTGGCCTCGTCCACTCCATCTACGCTTGTTGACGCGTCCTCCTCGAACCACGGCACGACAAGCAGATCTGTGTCGATTGCGGACAGTGGACCGCCGATGCACGCGATGGGCTCACTATTCATGGCAGGGAGCATCCGGACATTATCGCTGATGGCGCTTGCCGGTGCCCAGCGAGGGCGGTACAATTCCGTGCAGCCTGCCACGCTGAGGACTGAAGGTCATGAAGCTGTGTGCCACGACCCTTGCCGCCGCTCTCCTCGCCGGCACGACAGCGCTCGCCGATGGGTCGCAGAAAGCCGACAAGGACCCGAAAGACAATCCCGACGCCAGACGCCCGAAGCTGATACTCAAGGCGCAACCGGTGATCAGCTTGTCTCCGTCTCGTGTGGTCCTCACGGCGGAGCTTGTGGGCGGGGCGAACGACTTCGAGGAGTACTACTGTCCAACCGTCGCGTGGGAATGGGGCGACGGAACGCAATCGGAAGCGACAACTGACTGCGCGCCCTATGAACCCGGCAAGTCGGAGATCAAACGGCGGTTCACCGTCGAGCACGTGTTTCGGACGGGCAACTACCGCGTCAATTTCTTCCTCAAGCGACGGGACAAGTCGGTCGGAATGGCCAGTGTCACCATTCAGGTGCGTCCCGGCCTCCGCGACGGCCAGTAGAGCCGACCGGGGGGCTCTCGCTTCCGAACGCGGCCGTCCCACAACCGGACATCCCAACCGAAGCGTCGCGGCTGCGGGACGTTTTTCTCAACAAAATAGACGCGCCGAGCGTTCCAGGGCTGGCATGAAGTTCGCCCTCAGCCGCTCTAAGCTTCATCATGGACGCACTCTTCCTCGATCTTCGATACGCGCTGCGCACGAGCCTGCGATCGCCCGGTTTCACCGCCATCGCGGTTCTCGCGCTGGCCCTGGGCATCGGCGCCAACACCGCGATCTTCACGATCATCAACGCGGTCCTCCTCGAGCGACTCCCCTTCCGTGACGCCGGGCGCATCGTCGCGTTGTGGGAAGAATCGTCTCGCCGACCAGGCCGGAACAACACGGTCGGGCCTGGGAATTTCATCCGGTGGACGGACCGTGCCACCGCGTTCGACCGTATGGCGGCGCTGGTCGATACGCGCGTGAACCTCACGGGCGCCGGCGATCCCGAAGAAGTCATCGTGCAGAACGTGACCGCGGACTTCTTCCCGATCCTCGGCGTCTCACCCCTCGTCGGCCGAACCTTCACAGACGCCGAGAATCGCGATCCCCGGTCCGACGCCGTCCTCCTCGAGTACGGCTTCTGGCAACGGCGATTCGGCGGCAATCCCGGCGTTATCGGCAGGACGATCCAGTTGAACTCGCGGCCGCAGACTATCGTCGGTGTGATGCCGCCCGGCTTCCGGCTGTTCATCAAAGAAGCCTCGCTCGCCGGCAAACCATCGGATCTGTGGGCTCCGTACGTGTTTCCCGCTGACGCCCGCGACTCCACCGGGCGATTCATGGAAGCGATCGCGCGGCTGAAGCCCGGCGTCTCGATCGAGCAGGCGCGGTCGCAGCTGACGGCCATCGCCGGCGCGCTGGCGATCGAGACGCCGCAGCGCAACGCGAATTGGGGCGCCCGCGTCATCCCGTTGCGCGACCAGCTCTCCGGAGAGTACCGCCGGGCCCTTCTGATCCTGGCGGGCGCCGT
>JACPZV010000374.1 GCA_016195295.1 Acidobacteriota bacterium | reverse complement strand
GAGGCTCACGGGTCGCTGTCGGCGAATCTCGAAAGTCGCCAGATGCCGATCCCGGCGCTCGCCGATGCCTTTGGCGGATTGGGGAAGCTCCTGATCGCTGCCGATTATCTGGACGCGGCGGAGCCGTGCTTTCTCAACGCCGCGATGCTCGCGCCGAACGATTATCGTTGGCCCTACTATCTCGCGCACGTCTATCGCAAGCGTGGCGAGCTCGACAAGGAGCGGAAGTTCTTCGTACGGACGCTTGACCTTCGTCCAGACGATGTGGCCACGCTGGTGTGGCTGGGTGATGCGGCGCTTGCGCAAGGGCGCGTTGACGAAGCCGAGCCGCGGTTCGCCAGGGCGCTGTCGCTCGAACCCGCCTCGCTGTCGGCGCGATTCGGTCTGGGCCGCACCGCGCTGGCCAGGCAGGAGTACCGCCGCGCGGTCGACTATCTGGAAGAGGTGTTGAAGCGCGATCCGGAAGCGGCGGGCGCGCATTATCCACTCGGCCTGGCGTACCGCGGGCTGGGCGATCTGAAGAAGGCCGCGGCGCAGCTCGCGCAGCGGAAGAGCCATGAAATTCTTCCCGCCGATCCGCTGATGGTGGATCTCGAGGAGCTGCTCGAAAGTCCGCAGGCCTACGAATCTCGAGGTATTCGAGCGCTCAACAAGCAGCAGTGGCAAGAAGCGGCGGCGCTGTTCCGCAAGGGTCTCGAGCTGGCGCCCGACAGTGCCGCGCTTCGACACCGGCTGGGGACCGTGATGTTCATGATGGGAGATCCGGCGGGCGCCCAGGCGCAGTTCGAGCAGGTCGTGCGCGCGTCGCCCGACTATTTCCTCGCGCAGTACAGTCTCGGCGTGATGCTCCAGGATAACGGCCGCCACGCGGAGGCCATCGAGCGATTCACCGCGGCGCTTCGCGCCCGGCCGGGCTACACCGAGGCGCGGCTGCGGCTCGCCACCAGTCTGCGACACGCCGATCGCGCGAGGGAATCTCTGAAGCACTACGAACAAGCGCTCGCCGAAAACCTGAACCAGACGGAGGCGCGGTTCGGCTGGGCGATGGCCCTCGTGCAACTCGGGCGCTATCAGGAAGCCCGCGATCGCCTCGCTGCCGACGTGAAGGCGTACCCGGCGCAGCCGCTCTTTGCACATGGACTCGCCCGCCTGCTCGCGGCAGCGCCTGACGATCGCGTTCGTGACGGCGACCGGGCGATCGCGTTGGTCGGCGAGTTGCTGACCAAGGAACAGCGGACGCTTGATTTGGGCGAAACTATGGCGATGGCGCTCGCGGCGGCGACACGGTACGAAGAAGCCGCCCGCGTGCAGCGGGATCTGATGCGCGGCGCCGAGAAGGCCGGCCTCCAGAATGTCGTGCCGCGACTCGCGGCCAATCTGGAGCTGTACGAACGTCGCTAGCCTTGTCGCACGCCTTGGCCCGCAGGCGAAATTCCATGAATGCGTCCCCTTCCTTGATGACGACGCGAGCGCCGCGGGGCCTGGCGCTCACGGTCGCGCTCGGGCTCGCGACGCTGGGCGGGCGGGCCGCCGCCGCCCAGCCGCCGCAGGCGCCACAGCTCGTCGTGACCGGCGCGGTGCCTGATCTCGGTGGTCAGACGCTGACGATCGCGGGAGCGAACTTCGGCGGCGGACGCCCGTTCGCGACGCTCGATCTCGTCCCGATCACCGTGCGGTACGCCAGCGACGTCCAGATCGTCGCGGCCGTCCCGGTCAGCCTGATGCCGCCTGGCACCTACCTGCTCACCGTGAGTCGTGGACCGTCGGCCGCGGAGAACGGCTCCTTCCAGCTCGCGCTCGGCGCCGGCAGACCGAAGGCCGGCGAAGCGGCCGCCGCGAGCGATCCGCTTCCCGCCACGCTGGGAGCGTCAGGCATGGAACCGGCGGCGAAGGTGGGCGACCGCATCATCACCGTTGCGGAAGCGGATCAGGAATGGCGGCGCACTGATCCGGGCGGATTTATCGGTCTCAGCCGCGCGGTCTACGACAATCGGCGTCGTGCCGCCGATCTGCTCGTGATGAACGAGCTGCTCGCCCGCGAAGCGGCGGCTCGCGGCGTCACCACGCAGGCGCTCCTCGACGAAGAGATTCCCAAGCGCATCGTGACCACGCCCGAATCCGCGGTGCTGGCGCTCTACCAAAGCCTCGGCGACCGAACCCGCGGCGCGAGCCTGGATCAGATGCGGCCAGCGCTCCGCGCCTGGCTGCAGCGGATCACGGAACCCGAGCTCGCGAAGATGAATTACGTCGAGGAACTGATGAAAGTCTCCACGCGCGCGGACGTGTTCCTGGCGCCGCCGCGCGTGCGCGTGGAGCGGACGTCTCAGGATGTAGCGCTCGGGCCGGCGACGGCGCCGGTCGAAATCGTCGCGTTCGGCGACTTCCAGAGTCTGGAGTACGCCAGATTCGCTCAGGTCTTCGGCAAGGTGCGCGACACCTTCGGTGAGAAGGTGCGATTCGTGTTCAAGCACCTACCGGCGCTTGGGCCGGAGTCCTTCAACGCCGCCGAGGCGGCGGCGTGCGCGAATGCGCAGGGCCGGTTCTGGGCGTACCACGATGCCGTCGTCGCGCGGCCCGAACGACTCGGCTCGGAGCGCCTGAAGCAGATCGCCAGCGACGTCGAGCTGGATCGTCGCGCGTTCGATGCGTGTCTGGAGGGCGGTGCATTCAAGGACGCGATCCACCAGGCGCTCCAGGAGGCCCAGCGCTACGCCGTCACGGCTAGCCCCAGGTTTCTGGTCAACGGTTGGCTGGCGCCGGCGTCGCCGCCGTTCCTGCCGCCGTTCGAGTTCTTCAAGCGCGTTATCGAAGAGGAGCTGCTCCGCGTGGCGCGGGCGGCGCCGAACGGCCGCTGACGAGGAGTCCGCGCGCTTCGTCGATGCCGACGACCTGATTCGGGGCGAGATCCTCGAACGTCTGGGTTCGTCCCGACGGCCACTCGACGTCGACCCTGGACACCCGCGTGTCTCCGCCGAGACCGAAGGTCAGCGTGAGCTCGCTCTGCGAGGCGTAACTCGACCCGCTGTGCACCATCTGCCACTGCGCGCCCGACGCGCTCGTCACGCGCACGCGTGCGCCGATCCCGCTGCGGTTCGACCGGGATCCGATCGTCCGCACACGCAGCCAGTTCCGACGATTGCCGCCGTCGTTACGAAAGAGGTGCGCCGGGCCGTTCAGTGTCGACACCGCGATGTCGAGATCGCCGTCGCCGTCGAAATCGACGTACGCGGCGCCTCGCGCCATCATTGGACGGTTGAAGGCGGCTCCGAGCGCCGCCGTCACGTTTTCGAATGTCCGGTTGCCACGGTTTCGGAGCAGGAGAGGCGGCTGGCTCACACGCGCTCGTGCATCCCGCACCTGAGACTCGTCCGTCCCGCCGTTCGCGGCGAAGATGTCCGGAAACCCGTCCAGATCGTAGTCGAGGAAGAAGACGGCCCAGGTCACCGCCAGCAGGCTGGCCCGGCCCACCTCGGTGCGTGGCGCCGCATCGACGAACACCTGGCTGTTCTCGTTGTGATAGAGACCGAGCATTTCGTTGAAGAAGTTGCCGACGACCAGGTGCGGGCGTCCCGATCGGTCGTAGTCGGCCGCATCGACGCCCATGTTGGCGCGCGCGGCGCCGTTCTCGCTCAACGCGACGCCGGCCTGGACGCCTTCGTCGACGAAGCGGCCGTGACCGTCGTTCCGATAGAGCTTGGCGGGCACACGGTCGTTGCCCACGAACAGATCCGGCCATCCATCGGCGTTGTAGTCGAGGACGGCTACGCCCATCGCTTTGTCGGTGGAGCCGTCGAGCCCGGCGCGTGCCGTGACGTCCTCGAATCGGCCGCCGCCGACGTTCCGATAGAGTCGAGGGGCGACCGGCCTGTACGCATCCGGTCCGCAGTACCCTCGCTCTCCGCCGAGACCGCATCGCACCTCGGCCTCGGGTGACCACCGAACGTAGTTGCCGATGAAGAGGTCGACGAGCCCGTCCCGGTCGTAGTCGATCCACGCGGCGCTCACCGCGAACTCCGTGTTGCGGATGCCGGCTCGCGCTGTCACGTCGGCGAACTTGCCGTGCCCTTCGTTGTGGAAGAGCCGTCCGCCGTCAACCGTCGTGATGAAAATGTCATCGCGACCGTCGTTGTCGTAGTCCGCGATCGCGGCGCCCAGCCCGTAGACCCCGGAGACGCTGTCTGCGTCGAGACCGCTGCCGGCTAGGACGTCGCTGAACGTGCCGTCGTGGTTGTTGCGAAACAGTCCGTGCCGAGAGCGGCGCCCGCCCGGCTGCCAGTCTTTTCCGTTGACGAACAGCAGGTCCGGCCAGCCGTCGCCGTCGATATCGAGGACGGCCACACCGCCGCCAAAGAGTTCCGGGTACCAGTAGTTGCCGGCGGCGCCGTTCTGATGGACGAACCCGATCCCGGCACGCTCGGCGACGTCTGTAAAGATAATCGGGGTCTGAGACTGGATTGCGCCCAGAGCGGCGAGCGCGACAACAGCCCCCTGCAACATCGCGAGGGTGAGCCGGCCACGAGCCAAGTGTTGGCGAGTCACTGTTGGTCCCGACATTTTGCTACATCTGTCGCGCATTCTGACTTGTGTCGCG
>JACPZV010000342.1 GCA_016195295.1 Acidobacteriota bacterium | reverse complement strand
CTCCTGACGGTCGAGTTTACGGGCGAGCGTGACGTGGGCCGTGTCCTCGCCGGCAACTTCGTCGAGACCGTCGCCGGAACACGAGCGAGAGTGAATCTGTCGCCCGATCTCAACATCGCGAGCTACGTTCAATACGACACGACGACGGAGTCGATCGGGGTCAACACGAGACTGCGATGGACCTTCAAACCTGTCGCCGATCTGTTTGTCGTCTACAACCACAACGTTCGCAACATTCTCGACCGGTGGCAGCTCGACTCGAATCAGCTCCTGGTGAAGCTGCAATATGCACTTAGATACTAATCACACGGGCTGTTCCTCAACGCCGCGCGCCGTCATCTCTACGCGGCGGTCGGGGACCCTGGCGTCATCGACGTTTTCGACATCGACACGATGACGTTGCGACAAACCGTTCCGACGGAGAAAGGAGCGAACACAATTGCATTCGATCCTGCGCGAAACAAGGTCTATGCCCTTCTGCCACAGACCCATCGCGCGGCGGTCTTCCTCGACCGAGCGTAGGCCAGACCTGACCGGAAACCAGCAACGGAGCCTCCAATGAAAGCACGTCAAGTCACGCCGTTCGTCGTCGCCGGGGCGCTGGCCGCTGCCGCGGCGGCCGACTCTGTCAACTTCGACAACCTCAAGGCCGGCGCGCCACCCACCGGCTGGACAGCCACGAAAACCGGGACCGGGGACGCAAAGTGGACGATCGAGACCGACGCCACCGCGCCCAGCAAGCCGAACGTCCTGAAGCAGTCGGGAGTCGCCACGTATCCCGTCTGCTTCAAGGACGACACCAACCTGAAGGATGGTGTCGTCGAAGTGAAGTTCAAGTCGATCTCGGGCAAGGAGGACCAGGCAGGTGGCGTCGTCTGGCGCTTGAAAGACTCGAACAACTACTACGTCGCCCGCGCCAACGCTCTCGAAGACAACGTCACCATCTACGACACCGTCAACGGGCGGCGCACCGAACGGAAGCGCACGAACATGAAGGTTGCCTCCAATCAGTGGCACACGCTGCGCGTCGACTTTCAGGGCAGTCATTTCGCGGTGACGTTCGACGGGAAGAAGGCGCTCGACTGGGACGACGTCACGTTCAAGGACGCGGGGAGGGTCGGCGTCTGGACCAAAGCGGATTCGGTGACAGAGTTCGATGACTTCACGTACTCGGGAAAGTAGTGTGCGGTTGATACCGCGGAATGGAGCGTTCGAATGATCGCGCGGATGCTGATGATGGTGAGCCTCGCGATGGGTCAGCCGTCGGCGCCGGCGGCGCCGACGGTCGTGTTTGTCTGTGAACATGGCGCCGCCAAGAGCGTCATCGCGACGGCGTACTTCAACAAGATTGCGGCCGAGCGAGGCCTTCGCGCTCGGGCCCTATACCGAGGAGTGAATCCTCAGCCGGATCTGTCGATCGGCGCGCTGAAAGGGCTGCGCGACGACGGCCTGACCGTGGCGGATCAGAAGCCGTCGATGATTGCGCAGACGGATGTCGACGCCGCCACGGTCATCTTTGCCATCGGGTGTACGTTGCCGCCAAACGCCGTGGCCTCCGGCAAAGCCGACACGTGGGACGACGTGCCGGAGGACAAGGGTTACGGCGCAACCAGAGACGCGATCAAGCGACACGTCGAGCATCTGATCGACGATTTGCTGAAGAAACAGCGTTGACACCGGTCGATCGGATCGACGTCTTGCGATTCAACTGAAAGGCACAACAATGCGAAGACTGTCGGCGGTCCCGGTGCTGACGGTGATGTTGTTCCAGCCCGCTTCCGGGCAGGATCCGCTTCGCCTCCTCCAGACCATCGATCTCCCTCGCGTCGAGGGCCGCATCGATCATCTATCGATCGATACCTCGACGCAGCGGCTCTTCGTCGCCGCGCTCGGAAACAACACCGTGGAAGTCGTCGATCTCCGAAACGCGACGGTGAAGAGCGTCCTGAGCTTCCACGAGCCGCAGGGCGTCCAAATCGTTCCGGACGTCAAGCGGGTCGCCGTGGCGAACGGGCAGAGCGGAGACGTTTCATGGCTTGACAGCGCGGACCTTCACGTCGCGAGAACGACCGCCCTCGGAGATGATGCCGACAACGTGCGCTACGACACGGCGGCCAAACGGCTGTACGTTGGATACGGCAGCGGAGCATTGTCGGCGATCGGGACCGTGGCCGGCCGAGTCGTGGCCGAGGTGAAGCTTGCCGGCCATCCCGAGTCTTTTCAGCTCGAACGGTCGGGCTCGCGCATCTTCGTCAACGTCCCGACGGCGGGTCAGATTGCGGTCGTCGATCAGCGCTCGATGAAAGTGGTCGCGACGTGGCCCGTCGTGACCGCGAAGTCCAACTTTCCGATGGCGCTCGACGAAGCGAACCATCGACTCTTCGTCGGATGCCGTCAGCCGGCAAAGGTTCTCGTGTACGACACGGCGAGCGGCAAGGAGACTGGATCCTTCGATATCGTGGGCGACACCGACGATCTCTTCTACGATGCCGCGCGCAAACGGCTGTACGTCAGCGGGGGCGAAGGCTACGTCGACGTGTTTCAGGAACAGGATGCCACGCGTTTCGCTCGCATCGCGCACGTCGCAACTGCCGCGGGTGCCCGCACGTCGCTGTTCGTCCCGGAGCAGTCGCGTCTCTACCTGGCGGTTCCGCATCGGGGCAACCAGAAAGCCGAAATCCGCATCTACGAGGCACGCTGACTCCGCTGGTGTTCTTCGAGATCCGTCGCGTGCGCCTCGCCTCGTTCCTCGCCGCTGTCGCGTGGCTTGGTGGCTCGCCGACCGCGGCGCAGCCACCAGACCGCGTGCGCGCCGAGACGCCGACCGCGACTGCGCAACGGACGACCGGAACGATCCACATCGACGGACGACTCGATGAGCCTGACTGGGAAAAGGCGCCGGCCATCGGACCGCTGACGCAGCGCGAGCCGCTCGAAGGCCGGGAGGCGACCGAGCGCACGGACGTCCGAATCCTGTTCTGGGGCTTCAACGTCGAGCGGCAGATCAAGCATCTGTTCGAGACGGACCGATGGGCGGCGGCGCGCGTGACGAGCTGGATCGGCAATCTGGCCGATGCCGGTCAGCTCACCGGACTCGACGGGGCGCGCCAGGGGCACGGGCTCGATGTGCGGCCGTACGTGTCGGGTGGCCGGGATACCGGCGACGGACAATTCACCAGTGGTCTCGACGTCTACGACAATGCATCCCGGCTCCTCGGTGTCCAGAGTCGTTTCAGGTGGATCTTGAAACCGGGCAACGATGTGGTGGTTTTCGGCTGACGAACATTCCGCCGAGTGTGTATGTCTTGCGTGTCGAGTTATCAGGATTTGCACCGTTCGAGCAGGGCGACCTGACGCTGAACGTGGCACAGGTCGCGCGCGTGCGTGTGATTCTGTCGCCGGCCTCGATCAACGAGACGGTGTCAGTTTCAGCGCACCCGCCGGCGCTCGACGCGTCGCGGACGTCCGTCGCGACGGTCATCGACACCGAGCGCGTCGAAGAGCTTCCGGTGCGCAGCCGTCACTACCTGGAATTCGTGCTCCTCGCGCCCGGCGTTGCGCCATCACAGCCGGGTGGCCGTTCGACGGCGGGCTCCGCGCTGCCGGACAGCGGATTCAGTTTCGCGGGCTTACGCCCGCGGAGCAACATGCTCACCATCGACGGCCTTGACAACAACGACGAGTTCAGCGGCGCGAGCCGGACGGAGTTGTCGCTCGAGATCGTGCGCGAATTCCAGGTCGTGAGCAACGGCTGGTCCGCAGAACGACCCTTGTTGCTTGATGGCCAGCATGGATTCGAACAGATCGTCGAAGGCCCGGCCGCGGCGTCGGTCTTGAACGCGAGTCAAGGCGCCCCGCTCGGCGCGTCACTCGCGAACGTCGCGCCGTCCATCTACACCGTTCGATCAGGCGGTTGGGACTCATCGAGCCGGCAAGCGAGCGTCGGCGTAGAACGCGGGATCACGCCTGATCTGACCGCGTCGGTCAACTATCTGTTCGTTCGTGGTCATGACTTGCCGCGTTTGGTGAACGTCAATCTGGCGCCACCGACCATCCAGTCTGGTCGTGCCGTGTTTGGGTCGGCCCGACTCGATCCGTCGCGGAACGACATTTTCGAGCTGCAGCCGACCGCGTCTTCGACCTATCACGGTCTCTCCGCCACGCTGAACCGGCGGTTGTCGCACGAGGTCGAATGGTCCGCCTCCTATACGTGGTCGCACGCGACCGACACCGCCTCCGACTTTGAGGAACAGCCGCCGAACCCGTACATGCTCGATGCTGAACGAGCCGATTCACGGTACGACGAGCGTCATCGGTTTGTGGCGAGCGCCCTGTTCGATCTGCCAATCGGCGACGAAGAAGATCGGAAGCCTGGTGAAGCGCCGGCCTGGTGGGAGCGGGCGCTCAGCAACATCACCCAGTTGAGCGCGACGTTTGGGCCGTTCGCATCGCCACTCAACGGCTTTGGCCGACCGATCGAGGCTGCGGCGGCACGGCACATCCAGTTTTCGATCGACTTCGAGTTTTAGAGCAGCTTCATCTGACGATCGTCCGGCGTTCGCGGTCGATCCGCCGTCTGCTGCTGTTTCACGAGTTCGCGCTCGATGTCGTCAAGAAAAGAAGAGGCGGCGAGCGTTCGCCGCTGGCCGCGCCAGCGGCGCTCGGACGCGCGACTGAGGATCAACCGATCTTTGGCGCGTGTCATCCCCACATAGAAAAGACGTCGCTCCTCCGCGACCGTCGATTCATCACGTTCGTTCCAATACAACGGCAAGAGACCCTCTTCGAGGCCGACGATAAAGACGACGGCGAATTCGAGCCCTTTCGCCGCGTGCAAGGTCAGCAGCGCGACCCGGTCGGCTCGCGGATCCCAGAAATCCGTCTCTGCAGCGAGCGCCACCGCGTCGGCGAAGCGCGCGCGATCGCCGGCGCAGGTTTCCGCCAGCATCAGGAGTCGCTGCAGCGCGGTCTGCTGCGACGCGATGTCAAACACGCGATCTTTCTGCGTCAGGCGCCCGGCAGCGGCCTTCAGCTGCGCCGCAAGCGCGTGTGGACTCGTCTCGTCAGGCGCGACATGTTCGACATCTTCGACCGCGAGGCCGTCCCACTCGCGCAGGAGCGCCTGGACGACAGGCTGCCCGGTGAGCGGATCGTGCGAGTGCTTCTTGAATGGGAGACCAGAACGGGCAAAGGCCTCACAGAGCGCGTCCACCTGTGCGCCGGTCCGATAGAGCACGGCGAAATCCGCAAAGCTCAGCGTCCCCTCGGTGACCCCCGAGGCACGGCCGCTGTCGATCGAAAAGAAGCTGTGCCCGCCGATCATCTGCTCGATGGTCTGCACGACGAACTCGGCTTCGGCGGCCTCGGTCGGCGACGTGTGGACCGTGATGCGCTCGTGCATGTCGCGGACGATGTCCGCGATCGGCCGATGCGGTTCGGACGGGGCGATGACCTGCGAGGACGCCGTGACGATGGTGCCGCTCGAGCGATAGTTGCGCGTGAGAGGCATGGCGGCGGCGCCGGGATAATCCCGCGCGAAACGGTCGAAGCTGGACGCGTCGGCGCCACGAAAGCCGTAGATCGCCTGATCGGGATCGCCGATGACGCACAGATTGCCGTCGAGCGGCGCGATCAGCGTCAGCAGCCGATATTGCTGCTCGTCCACGTCCTGGAATTCGTCGACCGAGATCGATCGGAATCGGTTTCGGTAGAGGGCGGCGATTTCAGGGTTCGTCGCCGCCACATGAACCGCCAGCCCGATGAGATCGTCGAAGTCGATCCAATGGCGAGCGGCGAGCTCCCGTTGATAGACGGACATGGCGTCCGCGATGTCGGCGCCCGCCGTTTCCTGCG
>JACPZV010000346.1 GCA_016195295.1 Acidobacteriota bacterium | reverse complement strand
CGTCGTCGCGGACTGCGCGGCGTAGTACTCCGGCTCCCGCTGCGGCTTGAGGTCCAGCCGCGGATCGGCCGCGATCGCCGCGTCGAGCGACTCGAACACGGAGGGATCGGACAGCTTGGCCGTGACCGACTGGTACCCGCCGCGCTGAAACGCGGGCATCATCAGGTCGACGTCGCCCCAGATCTCCGACTCGAACGACGCGTCCTCGGCGGTGAAGATGCCGGCAACTTTCCACGTGGCGCTGCCGAATTTCACGTCGCGTCCGAGCGTCAGACCCTTGAAGCGGGTCACCGCCTGCTGGCCGACGTTAATCTCGCGCGTGCCCGGCGTGAAGCGCCGGCCCTCGACGAACTTCAAGGTGTCGCGCACTTCGTAGGCCTTCGGCCCGACCCCGCGCAGCGGCACGTTGGCGGGCTGGTTGTCGGTGACGCGCGGCAGCGAGATGATGACCAGAAGCTCGGGCGACGCGATCGGGCGGCCGTCCGGCCCGCGCGCGATCTGCGGCAGGCTTTCGACGAGCGGCACCTGCGACTTCAGGACGGCGCTCAGGTTTTCCGACGTGGACCCCTTGCGCAGGATGATCGCGTTCCGGGGCGACCCGCTCGCGACGAGCGTCGAGCGGAAGCCCTGCGCGATCGCGAGGGTCATCACGAACACGGCCACGACCATCGCGATGCCCATCGCCGTCATCGCCGCGGTGCCCTTCCGAACGATCATCGAGCGCAGGTTGTAGTTATTGATGAGTCCCATACGTTTTACCGCAGAGACCGCTGAGAACGCAGAGCAACACTTTTTACCTCTGCGGACTCCGCGCGCTCCGCGGTTCCTGTCTTCTTCTTCATGCCACTCGCCGCAAGGCGTCCACGATCTTCAGCCTCGACGCCATCATCGCCGGGATCAGCGCCGCCAGCACGCCGATGAGCCCGCCCAGCCCGACGCCGGCGATCGCGTTCCAGTTGTTCACGCCGAACTGCGGAATGAATCCGCCGGCCATCGACAGGAACTCGCCGTTGATGATGACGCGGGCGATGCCGGCGCCGATCGCGCCGCCCGCGATCGACACGGCGAGCCCTTCGCCGACGACCAGCATGAAAATCGTCGCCGCCTGAAAGCCCAGCGTGCGCATCACGGCGATTTCCGTCGTGCGCTCCCGCACCGACATCGCCATCGTGTTGGCGGCCACGAACAGCGTCGTGATGACGACGGCCAGCGCGACGCTCCCGAGCAGCAGGTTCAAGTTGCCGAGCATGGACGCGAAGGACGCCTGAAACTGTTTTTCCGTGTCCGTCTTCGTCTCGTTCGGCGAGTTCGCGAATTTCTCGTCGATCGCCTGGGACACCCTGGCCGCCGCGTCGGGATTCGCGAGCTGCGCCACGTACCAGCCGACCTGCCCGTGCACGGCGCCCCGCTCGTCGATGTACTTCCAGTGAAACAGCATGGTCTGGTCGTCGACGGCGCTGCTGCCGGCTTTGTACACGCCGCGGATCGTGAAGGTGTAGTCCTGCGTGCCGTAGTAGGGAATGCCGGGCTTGAGCACGATCGTGTCCCCGACGTGCCAGTCGAAGCGCTTGACCAGCCCGGACCCGACGAGGCAGCCCGTGCGATCTTCGAGGAACGCCTTCTTCACCTCGGGCGTCACGATGATCTCCGGGTACATCCGCAGGTAGCTCTCGGGCTCGATGGCGATGTTCGCAAAGAAGTTCTTGGGGTCTTTGTAGATGCCGCCGAACCAGTTCGCCCACGTCAGGTCCTGCACGCCCGGCACGCTGCGGATCGCGTCCGCGTGGCTCGTCGGCATGTTGAAGATCATCGACGTCGACCGAATCGTAATGACCCGGGTCGACGAGCTCGCCTCGGTCGCGGCGGAGAACCCGTCCAGGACCGCGCGCAGCGAGGAGAACAGGAACACGGCGATCGCGACGCTGAGGACGGTAAGCGCCGTCCGCCGCTTGCTGCGCCGCGCGCTCTTGAGAACGAGGCTGATGAACTTCATGACATTCTCCCTGAACCGCATCGCTCAGCACGAACCACGAAGAATGAACCACGAAGAATTGAACCACAAAGATCACAAAGATCACGAAGAAGAAGAATTACCTTTGTGGTCTTCGTGTTCTTTGTGGTTCTCATGCTTTTACCTGTTCCGCCAGCGTGCCTTTTTCCAGGTGAAGCAGGTGCGACGCGCGTTCGGCCGCGCGCGGATCGTGCGTCACCATGACGATCGTCTTCTTGTACTCCTGATTGAGCCGTTGCAGGAGCGTCAGCACCTCGCCCGCCGACTTCGCGTCGAGATCGCCGGTCGGCTCGTCGGCGAGCACCACCGCGGGGTCGGTGACGACGGCGCGCGCGATGGCGACGCGCTGCTCCTGGCCGCCGGAGAGCTGACGCGGATAGTGCTGCGCGCGATCGCCGAGCCCGACGATGTTGAGCGCGGTCATGACGTGATCGCGCCGCTGTTTCTTCGAGAGATTCGTGAGCAACAGCGGCAGCTCGACGTTCTCGTACGCCGTGAGCACCGGAATCAGGTTGTACAGCTGGAAGATGAACCCGATGTGCCGGGCGCGCCACGCGGCGAGCGCGCGCTCCGGCAGGCTGCTGATCTCGGTGTCGCCGATGCGCACCGATCCGCACGTCGGCCGATCGATGCCCGCCAGGAGGTTCAGCAGCGTCGACTTCCCGGATCCCGAGGGTCCCATCAACCCGAGGTAGTCGCCCTCGGCCACCGTAATCGTGACCCGGTCGAGCACCGGAATCTCGATCGCGTCCCGGCGGTACGACTTGGTCACTTCTCGCAGTTCGATCAACGCCATCGCTAGGGTCCCTTCACGCGCACGACCGCCCGATCGGTCAATCCGCCCGGCGGATTCAGAATCAGCGTCTCGCCCGGCGCCACGCCGCTCTTGACTTCCACCTGATCGAGACGCTCGGGCCCGAGCGTCACCACGCGGCGCTTCACGCTGCCGCCGGAGACGACCCAGACAATCTGTTGTCCGTTTTGCTCGATGACCGTCCGCTTCGGCGCGAGCACGACCGGCGGCGGAGCAAGCGCGGAGGCGGCGGCAGGCTTCTCGCCCGGCGCGCGGGGCTCCTGGAACGTCACGCTCGCCGTCATCTCCGGCTTCACGTGCGCGTCCGGATTCAGAATGCTGACGCGCACCTCGACGATGGCCTTGGCGCGATCGGCGGACGGAAAGATCTGCCGCAGGCGTCCCTTGAAGACCTGATCCTGATACGCCTGGAGCTTCACTTCGGCGGGCATCCCCGGCGTGAGCTTCGCGACGCTGTTCTCGCTGACCTCGGTCTGTACTTCGAGCTCGCCGAGATCGGCGATGGTCGCGATGGCGCCGCCCTCGCGCGACGCCTGGCCTTGGACGCCGAACGGCGACACGGTCTCGCCGACTTCCGCGCGCTTCTTGATGACCACGCCGTTGAACGGCGCGCGCACGTTGGTGTTCTCGAGCGTCTCCATCGCGTAGCGGAGGCGCGCCCGCGCCGATTCGATGGCGGCTTCGGCCGACTTCACGCGCGCGGCCGACACGGCGGCCGCCGACTCCGCCGCGGTCAGCGTCGCGGTCGTGGTGATGCCGTCCTTCGCCAGCGCGCGCTGCCGCTCCACGTTGCGTACGTCCTCGTCTCGGGCCGCGACCGCCTGCGCGAGCTGCGTCTCGGCCTCGACAATCGCGCGGCGCGACGCTTCGACCTGCGCGTCGATGTCCGCGTGTTCGATCTCCGCGATCACGTCGCCCGCGCGCACGCGCGTGCCCTCCTCGAACCGCAGCCGTCCGAGGCGGCCGCCAATCTTGACGCCGACGTCGCTGCTGTGCCGCGCGACGACGTAGCCCGTGGCGACGAGCACGGGCAGCGCGGTCGACCCGCCCGGCGTCGCCACGACCTGCGTGACGCGCGCGACTTCCACTTCGGGCGCCCGGCGCTCCGCCAGGTACGCGGCAACGCGCGGATACAGCGAGACGCCCGCGGCGACCAGCACCGCCAGCACGGCCCAGATCAGCCAGGGCCGCCGCGGCGCGGCATCCCGGTCGATGCGTAGCCGGGAGAGATCGCCGGCTGAAGAGTCGGAGTGAATTGTCACGGGTACAAAAAGAACGCAGGGACCTGGCCCTGCGCAATATTCTACCGGCGAAACGCCGCTAATTCCCGGCGAAGCCCGCTAAACCAGCGACGAACCGTTCAGCTTTCCTCTTCGAACTCTTCTTCCCCCGGCGGGCCCACGCGCGTCGACGGCCGCAGGGCTTCGCGGTAGTCGAACAGTGGCAGATGGCGGACGTGAAGCGGCACGGTGCACGCGGGCGACTTCTCGTCGACCACGACCGTCACCGGACTCCCCTCGACACCTTCGCGGAAGGTGATGCGGCAGCCGCAGGCCAGTCGGGCGTGCGTGAAACCCTTCAACATCGGCCCGATCATATCACGCAAGCACGGCTGTCGATCCACGGCGCGGGGACTACAAAAGTGCCTTGATTTCGTTCTCGAACGCGTCCTTGGAGGTCAGGCCCGTGTGCTTCGCGCACACGTTGCCGTCGCGTGAAATCACGACCGTCACGGGGATGCCCATCATCGGACCGAACGCCTCCTGCATGTCGTCGTGATCGAGGCCCTGCAGCACGAGATAGTTCATTTTCATCTGCGCGACGTAGGGCTTCAGCTTGGCGAGCGTGTCGTCGACCGACACGCCGACCACCTGCAGTCCGCTCTTGCCGTACTTCCGCTGGAACTCGATGAACCAGGGAATCTCGATCTTGCACGGTCCGCACCACGTGGCCCAGAAATCGAGCAGCACGACCTTGCCCTTGAGCGACGCGAGCTTCACGTCCGCATTGTTGATGTCCTTCAGCGTGAAGTTGAAGTTCGCCGGCTTCGCAGTGGCCGGACAGGCCGTGGCGCCCGGCGCCGCCGCGGTGGCGCCCGTAAACCAGTCGGGGTCGGCGTTCAGCGTCAGCAGCGCGAACGCCAGACAACTGCCCGCCGCCATCGTCCATCGCATTCGATCAGTCTCCATTCCGCAACCCGCAATCCGCGATCCGCATTGTGATTATCGCAAGGAGGCCTGCACGAGCGCCGCCATGCGTTCCACTTCGCGCCGCGGCTCGCGCGAGACCAGGACGAACGTGCGATTCCCCGCGCACCAGATCGCGGCCTCATGGCCCAGGACCTCGACGAACTCCTGCGCCCTCGCCGTCCGCGGCAGCATGAAGAGCGACACGGGTTCGCCCCGGTGGCGATACATGATGTGCGCGATCTTGCCTTCACCGTAGAGACACGGCCGCGAGCCGACGAGCTCGAGCCCGGCGCGCGAGACCTCCTCCGGCAGGTGCACGCGCCAGCCGAAACCTGACAGCATCGACGCTTCAACCGTCGCCGCGGTGTGGTGCGTGCCAAACGCGCTGTTCAGCGCGAAGCACTTCACGTGGTCCGCGGTCAACTCGGCGGCCAGCACGCGCGACGATGCGTCCGTGGCTTGGTAAAGGAACGCGCCGCCGACCACGAGCACCAGCGACGCCGCGAGGGCCCAAGGAGTCGCTCGCGAGATCCAGGCACGAGGTGCCGGGGTGCGGAGTGCTGGAGTGCTGGGTGCCGTGCGGGGTGCCGCGGTGCCGGGTGCTGTGCCGGGTGCGAGGTGCTGCAGTGCGGCCTCGCGCGCGGTTCGGGCGCATCGCGTGCGCAGGGCGTCCGGAGCGGTCGTCGTCTCCAGGGCGCACAAATCGGCGCGCCGCGTGCGAACGAGCTCGTGGACGGCCCGCTCGGCCGCGATCCGTGAATGGCACGGGGCGCACACGCGCAGGTGATCGTCGACCGCCCGACGATCGGTGTCGGGCAGTTCGCCGTCGACGTACGGCGTGACGAGCGGATCGAGGTCGCGGCAGCTACGCATTGACCGGTCGCATATGATTGAGGCGTTCGAACAGCATTTGTCGTCCGCGCGAAATGCGCGACATCACGGTGCCCATGGGAATCGAGAGCATCTCGGCGATTTCGGCGTAAGAAAACCCTTCCACGTCGCGTAACCAGACGGCTTCGCGGAACGTCTCGGGCATCGCGTCGACGGCGGCCTGAAGCTCGGGCGCCAGCGTCTCCCGCAGCAGCAGCGACTCCGGCGTCTCGACCGCCCCTTCAAACGTTCGCCCCGGCGGGCCCATTTCGGCGGCGCGATCGACCGTTTCACTGTCAATCGTGACGGTGTCGCGCGCGCGGTCCCGCGCCCGGTTTCGCGCGGTGTTGTGGAGAATGGTGAACAACCAAGCCCTCAGGTTCGTTCCCGGCTCGAATTGATCGGCCGCGCGGAACGCTTTCAGGTACGTCTCCTGGACCAAATCCTCCGCGTCGGCCGGCACGCTCGTGAGGCGCCGCGCGGCGCGATACAAGCTGTCGAGGGACGCGAGCGCCTCCGCCTCGAACGAGGCCGACACCCGACGTAAACCCTGGCGCGTCTCCATTTATTCCTCGCCTGGCGGACAGTATACCGTCTCCGAAATGAGGCAGGGCGCGCATCGCCAAGAGGACAAGACCCACGCAAAGAAGGCGTAACGCCGAGCACGGCCTTTGCAGGGGTCCGGGCGTCACAGTAAGATCGCGACAGGCTTCGAGCGTTTTCCGCCATCCGAGGTATTGCCTATGCGCACCCGCGTGCCCTTGTCCCCCCTCGCCACGGTTGCTTGCGCCGCATTCGTCGTGTGCTTCGCCGGCGTCGCGGCCGCCCAGACCTCGATGGTGCCGTATTTCGGCAAGAACAACATCCACTACGACAAGTTCGAGTGGCACATCTATACGACCGACCACTTCGAGATCTACTACTACCCCGAGATCGAGCAGCACCTGGAGCGCGTCGCCGGCTACGCCGAAAGCGCGTACCAACAGATCAGCGCCGACCTCAAACACGACCTGTCGTTCAAAGTGCAGCTCATCCTGTTCAAGACGCACAGCGAGTTCGAGCAGCAGAACGTCGCGCCCGGCGCGGCCGACGAGGGCGTCGGCGCGTTCGCCGAGCCCATCCGCCAGCGGATGGTCATGCCGCTCGACGACCCGCCCGACCTGCTCTACGGCCTCATCGTGCACGAGCTCACGCACCAGTTCGAGTTCGACATCATCCCGCAGGGGCTTGTGCGCCGCAGCGCGCCGCTGTGGGTGAACGAGGGGCTCTCGGACTACGAGCGGGGCCTCTGGAGTCCGATCGATTTGATGACGGTGCGCGACGCGGCGGTCGCCGACATCGTGCCGAAGATGACCGAGCTCGAAGGCTACGCCGGCAACAACCCGCGCCTCATCTACAACCTCGGTCACGCGGTCTTCGAATTCATCGAGGCGAAGTTCGGCAAGGAGGGCATCCGCCAGTTCATGTTCTCGCTGCGCAAGAGCGTGATCGGCGGCGGCGAGGACGCCTACGAGGAAGCGCTCAAGATGAAGAAGGACGAGTTCGATCAAGCCTTCGAGCGCTACCTGAAGGATCGGTTCAAGCCGTTCCGCGACAAGGAGCGGCCCGCCGATTACGGACGGGATCTGTCGCCGAACAAGGAGAAAACGAACTTCGCCGAAGCGCTGTCGATCGCGCCGTCGCCTTCGGGCGATCTCATCGCGGCCGTCACCGTGAACCGCAAGGACCGCGAGATCGACATCGTCCTGCTCTCGTCCAAAGACGGATCGATCGTCCGCAACCTCACGGCGGGATTCGACAAAAACATGGGCTTCGACCACATCGTCCAGTACGGCGAGCGGTTTGAAATGCCGTGGATGTCGTGGGCGCCGAAGGGCGACCGCATCGCGTATTTCGTGCGGACCGAGAAGGAGCGTACGCTCGTCATTCAGAACGTCCTGACGCGGAAGATCGAGCAGCGCATCCCGTTGAAGACGCTCGACGAGCCGGAGTCGCCGAATTTCTCGCCCGACGGCCACACCATCGCCTTCGCGGCGCTGAAGGGCGGCATCGGCGACATCTACACCGTCAACCTGGACACGAAAGCGATCACGAATCTGACCGACGATGCGTTCGCAGACGCCGGGCCGGTGTACTCCGCCGACGGGAAATACATCATTTACAACGCGCGCGTGAGCGGGAACCAGAAGCTGTTCCGCCTCGATCTCGATACAAAGAAGAAGACGCAAATCACCTTCGGCACGCAGGACGAGACGGCGGCCCAGTTCGTCGACGATCACACGCTCGTGTTCTCGTCGACCGCCACCGATCCGGCCGTGCCGCTCGAGCCCGAGGTGGCCAAGAACGGCAACATCTACAACATCTGGACGCTGGACATGAAGACCGGCGAGTTGCGGCAATACACCGACGCGCTCGGCGGCAATTGGTCCACGGTCGTGCTGAACGAGGGCAAGACCAACCGCATCGCGTTCGTGAGCTACTACAAGGGCGAGTACGGGATCCACACCCTCGAGCGGAAGGAGCCGCTGCACACGGCCGCCACGTCCGATTTCGGCGCGCCCGGCCCGATCATCGATTTCCAGGCGCCCTTGCAGCACACGCTCGTCAAGGCCAACGATCGGAAGAAAGGCGCGTTCGAGAAGATGTTTCTGGAAGGCCGGCCGCCGGTGAACGTGGGCGTCACGAGCAACGGCGACATCTTCGGCGGCACGCAGGTCACCTTCGGCGACGTGCTCGGCGACAAGCAGTTCAACTTCTACGCGGCGTCCATCTCGCAGTACCGCACGATGGCGCTCTCCTACGTCGACTTGTCGCGCCGGTTCCAGTACGCGGTGCAGGGCTACTCGCAGACGCAGTTCTTCTACGGGTCGCTCGGCGGCGTCTTTTACGATCCGTCGTACTCGCCGTTCATCAGCCGCGATCTGTCGATCGCGACGCGGACCATCCGCGGCGGCAGCATCATCGGCATCTATCCGCTCGACCGGTTCCGCCGCCTCGAGCTGTCGGGCGGCGTGTTGAATCTCGACGAACAGTACAACGATCCGGGCGTCGAGGCCGTGGCGCAGCAGTACCAGCAGCAGGCCTACGGCCAATCCGTGTTCCGCAACGGGACGATGACGCCGGTCGGCGCCGCGTTCGTCACCGAAACGACGGTGTTCCGTGAATTCGGCCCGCTGTCGGGCAGCACGATGCGACTCGCGTACGACGTCGCGCCGCCGATTGGCAGTCTGCTCTCGCGACAGACCTACGACGCCGACGTGCGGCACTACCTCAGAATCGGCACGACAGGTCTGCTGGCGACGCGGATCCGCGGATTCAAGAGCGTCGGCGACTTCCCCGACTTCCTCTACTTCGGCGGCAACTCCGAACTGCGCGGCTACGACTACCTCCAGTTCGCGGGACAGAACACCGTGTTCGCCAACGCCGAGCTGCGCTTCCCGCTCATCGAAGCGGCGCTCACGCCGATCGGCGTCGTCGGCGGCGTCCGCGGCGTGTTCTTCGCCGGGATCGGTGGCGCGTGGTTCAACAATCAACCTTCGTCGGACCCATGTAACGCCTCGGGGTACAAGTTCGCGACCAGCTCGCCGGAAGTCTGTCAAGTGGTGACGGGTTATAAGATCAACCCGTTCACGGGTGCTGCCGTCCTCGATGCGACCGGGCTGCCCATCCTGACGTATGGTCCGCCGCAGACCATCAACGGCTTCCGGCTGAAGGATGGTCGCGCGTCGTACGGACTCGGGTTGGAAACCTTCGCGCTCGGCTTCCCCATCCACTTCGATTGGTCGTGGCGCACGACGTTCAACGCCGCTTGGGAAGATGTGGTGTTTGCGGGCCAAAACGGCTGCAGTGTGACCGGCCAAGGCTGCAGCGATGCCTGGCGCAAGCCGCGCTTCGCCGTGTGGATCGGCTACGATTTCTAGAGGCTGGAGGCTAGGGGCTGGAGGCTAGGCAGAACGTTCTTCCAGCCTCTAGTCCCCAGCCTCCAGTCCCTTCCGCGATGGATCTCACTCCAAAACGAGCGGCCGACTCCGCCACCGAAATGG
>JACPZV010000005.1 GCA_016195295.1 Acidobacteriota bacterium | reverse complement strand
CCATCGGCACCAACGACCTCATTCAGTATTGCCTCGCGGTCGATCGCGCCGACCCACGCGTGTCGCGGCTGTACGCGCCGCTGCATCCCGCCGTCCTGCGCATGATCGTCATGGTGCGACGGGCGGCCCGTCGGCGCCGGATTCCGGTGTCGCTGTGCGGCGAAATGGCCTCGGACCCGGCGCTACTGACGCTGCTCGTCGGGCTCGGCTTGACCGACTTCAGCATGACGCCCGGCGCCATTCCGGTCGCCAAGCAGGTGTTGGCGGATCTCCGCCGCGACGATCTGCGCACGCTGGCGCGGCGGATTCTGCGGCTCGGGACCGTGGACGAGATCGAACGGGAGTTGCTGGCCGGGCTCGGCCGGCTGACGCTGAACAAAGGAGTCACGTCGTGAGCGGTGACAGCGTGCGAGTGGAGAAGCCGTGGGGCTATGAAATCCACTGGGCGAAGACTGATCGGTACGTGGGAAAGCTGATTCACATCAATGCCGGCCACGCCTTGAGCCTCCAGTACCACAATCTGAAGGACGAAACGATCTACCTGCAGTCGGGGCGGATTCTGTTCGAGATTCAGCGCGCCGGCGTGCTCGAGCCACACGAGATGCGCCCCGGCGAGCACGTGCACGTCGCGCCGAAAACCGTCCACCGCATGACGGCGATCGAAGACAGCGACGTCTTCGAAGTGTCCACGCCGGAGCTGGATGACGTGGTCCGGCTGGAGGATCGGTACGGAAGGAAATGAATTGGGTAATTCAGTAGTTGGGTAATTGGGTAATTGATTGAGAGAGATCGGGTCAGCGATCTCAATGCCCCAATCAATTACCCAATTACCAGATTGCCCAATTACCCAATTCAGAATGGAATGTCGTCGTCGGTGAGCGGCTCGGATGATTCAGGCGCCGGAGCGTGTGCGCCCATGCTCTCGTCGCTCCGCGTCACCGTCCCACCGCGACCGCCGCCGCCGCTCAGCAGAACGACGCGATCGGCGCGGATTTCCGTCGTGTACCGCTTGTTCCCGTCTTTGTCGTCCCACTGGCGCGTTTGCAGCCGGCCTTCGATGTAGATCTGTTTGCCCTTGGTGAGATACTCCGAGAGCGATTCCGCCGTTTTTCCCCACAGCACGACGCGGTGCCATTCGGTTTTCTCCTGACGCTGCCCCGACTTGTCGTTCCAGACTTCGGTCGTCGCCATGCTGAGCGTGGCCACCGCCGCGCCGCCCGGTGTGTATCGCAACTCGGCGTCGCGCCCGAGGTTGCCGACGAGAATCACTTTGTTGACGCTACCCATAGAGCGGCATTCTACATCGTCGGCTCACTGTCGACCGAGCTGCACCAGGGCTTGACGGGCGAGCGTCGCGGCGTTGCTGTCGGGATAATTCTTCACCACCGTCTCAAACGCCTCGCGCGCACGATCGAGCTGCCTCAGGTTTTTCAGGGCAAGGCCTTTTCCGTAGTACGCATCAGGGATCGCGTTGCCGCCGGGATACGTGCGAATCGCGACGTCGCAGGCTTCCGCGGCCTTGTCGTCCTTGTGATCGTTGAGGTACGCCTTGCAGATGTACACCTGCGCGTCGTCGGCCATGTCTGACTTCGGGAAGCTGGTGATGTACGCCCCGAAGCCGATGACCGCGAGATCGTATTGACCCGCAAAGTAGTCGGCCTGCGCCGCGTCCCACAGCTTCTGCGGCGAGGCGTTCACGGCCGATCCCGGCGGCGGGCCCGCCGCCGGCGTCGTGGCCCCTCCGGCCGCCGACGTGTCGGGCTCCGCGGGCGCCGCGGGACGCGTGGTCATCTGCTGCAGCGACTGACGCAGCGCGCTCACTTCCTGCGTCAGCGAGCCGATGCGGACGTTGTTGTCGTCGAGCTTTTCGCGGATGACGCGAACGTCGTTCGACAGATTGTCGAGGCTCAGCTTCTGGTCGGCGAACGCCTTGACGAGGACGCTCGACAACTGGTCGACGCGTTGCGTCACCCGTCCGTCCATGGCCTTCATCGCTTCGGTGACGGCCTCGAGCATGTTCTGGAGCAGCTGCGCCTGTTCCTGCAGGATGCGGAGGTCGGCCATCAACTGCTGGTGTTCCTTGTTGGCGGCCGACGCAGGCGCTGGGGCGGCGACCAGGAACGCAACGACGAGCGCGGCGGAAAGTTTCTGTTTCATAAACTCACTTAGCCGTGATGACGAAGTGCGCACGCCGGTTTTTCGCGAACGCGGCCTCGGTGTGGCCCGGATCGAAGGGGAATTCCTTCCCGTAGCTGACGACACGCAGTCGGTCCACTGGAATACCCAGCGATACGAGATAGGTGCGGGCGGCGACGGCCCGCCGTTCGCCCAACGCTAGATTGTACTCGGCTGTCCCGCGTTCATCGCAATGACCTTCGACCGTGATCGTCCAGGAGGCGAAGCGTTTCAACACCGCGGCGTTCTCGTCGAGCGCTCGCTGCGCTTCCGCGTTCAGTTCGCTGCTGTCGTAGTCGAAGAAGGCCGGCTTGAGCGGCGAATTGCGATTGAGGTCGTCGAGCGAGGCCGAAGCAATCGGATCTTCTCGGACCGGCGCCGGCGTCGCGACGGCGGGTTCGGCGATCGGCTCGGGCGGCGCCGGGGGACGCGCAATGACCAGGGGAGGGCTCGGCGCGTTTGGCGGGGGAGCCGGCTGCTCGAGCGGCGGTTTCTTGCCGCACGCCGCCCCCGCCACCATCAGAGCGGCCACGGTCACTCCCGCCATCCACCTCGCCGTTTTCATCATCGGTTCTCCAGACATTCGAGTCATCACGCTCACTGGGGGCCTCTCGACCAGTCCGGGTGTTCGTTGTTCCCGCTTCTCGTGATCTGCTTCACGTCCTTGCCGGTCCGGGCGATGGTGAAGATCTGCTTTTTCCCGGTGCGTGTCGACGTGAACGCGAGGTGGCGGCCGTTCGGGGAGAAGACCGCGCTTTCGTTGTTGCCCTCGCCGAACGTCAGTTGGCGGACTTCACGCGTCGCCATGTCGATCACTTTGATGTCGTTCACACCGGCCCGCGCGGTGTACGCGATCTCGTTGTAGGGCGCGGGCGACCACGTCGGCTTGTCGGCGTAGCCTTCCCCCGCCGTGATGCGCTGCGGCTGGCCCAGGCCGTCGACGCTCATGACGTAGATCTGCGGCGCGCCCGTGCGGTCCGAGGTGAACGCGATCTGCGTGCCCGAGGGCGACCAGGTGGGCGACGTGTTGATGCTCGGGTGGTTGGTCAGTCTTCGAAGGCCCGAGCCGTCGCGGTTCACGATGAACAGATTGGTGTTGCCGTTGCCTTCGCGCGACGACGCGAAGCACAGCCGGCCGCCGTCGGGCGACCACGCGGCCAGCCAGCTCTCGTCGGGACCCTTGGTCACTTCGTCGAGGGTCGCCTGATAGATGTTGGAGATGAAGATGTTCGCGCCGCCACGGCGGTACGACGTGTAGGCGATGGATCGGCCGTCGGGCGACCAGCGCGGAAAAATGTTCAGCGTCCGGCCGACCGTCACCCGCGTCTGGTTCTCGCCGTCGTAGTCCGAAATGTAGACCTCTTTATTGTCCCGTTTTTCCACCGTCCCGCTCATGCGTTCGCCGTCGCGATCGGAATCGAACGTAAGCTTGGTCCGCGCCACGCCACGCAACGCGCGCTGAGACGCGTGCAGCTCGTCGGCCATGGTGTGCGCCACCAGGCGGGGGTTGGTGCTGATGTACTCCCGGCCGTAGGCGGACTGCCGCGTTCGTGAGTTGTACAGCCGCATTTCGACCCTGATGCCGCTCGCGGTTTTTTGGACCGTGCCGACGACGAGGCCGTCGGCATTGAGCTCGCGCCACCGATTGAACGGGACGTCGGCGAACGACGTGGCGCGGGGAATCGACGCGTAGGTGTCCCGGGGGATGAACGCGAACTCGTGCTCGAAGTTCAAGTCGTCCCACAGGACCTGGCCGAGCGTTTTCGCCGCCGCGACGACGTCCGGCTCGGCGCCGATCGCGATGAAGTCCGGGATGGCGAGCCGTGGAATCGAGCCACCCTCGCTCGTAATCGTGGTCGTGATGTCGGTCGGCTGCTGAGACCCCGGCGGCGGCGGCTGAGACGCCGGCGGCGGTTGCTGAGCCCCGCGCCTGGCGCCCAGCACGGCGACGGCCAGGACTCCTGACATCGCGGTCACAGTGAGCGTCCGAAACATCGATCCCCTCATTTGTATTCGAAGTGGAGATGCATGCCCAGCGTCGGGTTGGGGAACGCGTCGGGCAGCGGCGGCAGCGTCTTGGTGACGGCGACGGCGCGCAACGCCGGGATGTCCAGCAGCGGCTGGCCGCTGCCAATCTCGATCGACGGGTTCACGATGCTGCCGTCGCGCCTGATCGTGAACTGCACCTTGACCTCGCCTGTCGTCGAATGATTCTGATCCCAATTCGATCGGATCCGTTCCACCATCAGCACGATGTAGTCGGGGCAGCAGAAATTCTCGACGTCGAGCGACGAACCGGATCCCGGTCCGCCACCCGTCGCGAGGCCGAAGCCCATCCCGCGCGCGCCGGTGATGGCCAACGAGTTCCCCGCGCTCGTCTCGGCGCCTTTCGTCGGCGTGCGTCCCTTAGCCTCGTCCGGCGCCTGCTTCACCGTGG
>JACPZV010000345.1 GCA_016195295.1 Acidobacteriota bacterium | reverse complement strand
AAAGACCAGAACTTCTCTGCTTCGGCGGTCACCAACCCACAGATTCTGCGGAGGAGGCATCTTTCTGTGTGTGCTCGCCTATCATCTCTTGACCGCCATCGAGCATCGGTTCCTGCAGGCGGGGATTCACACGTCGTGGTGGACCCTCCGCCAGCAACTCTCCACGCACGAGGTCGCGACCATTGTCCTGCCGACCACCGACGGGCGTGTCCTCACCATCCGGAAGGGGACGACGCCCGAGCCAGTGCACCGCGACATCTACGCCACGCTTCGAATCCCAGCCGAGGTGATGAAACCGGTCAAAGCCTGGCGAGACCCGAAACCATAGTGACGACAACAATCGCTAAGTGCTTGAAAATAAAGGATCCGACTCGAAAAAGCGTGGAAGTTGGGCTAGAGGTTCCAGCGGTCTACGTGGGCAGCGCGCGTCCGCGCGTCTCTTCACCGAACGGCAGCAACACCAATCCGATCACGAACGCGAGCGACGTCATCGCGACCGGCGTGCCGATCGTGTGGTAGTGCTGGACGCCGTTGCCGACGAGGAACGTGATGCCCGCGCCGGCGAAGCGTCCCACCGACGTCGCGAACGCGAACGCGCTCGCGCGGCAGTCGGTGGAGTACTGCTCGGGCAGCCACAGCGTGTACATCGCGAAGTTCGCGCCGCCGACGCCGAGGAAGAAGAGACACGTCATGAACGGCAGGAGCGCGCGCGTCAGGTAGAAGACGTAGCCGAATCCGATCGAGATGGCGAGGAACATCACCAGGAAGTACAGCCCGAGCGTGAATCGCCGGCCGAACCGATCCGCGAGCGGCGGCAGCACGAGACACCCGAGGATGGTGCCCACGGACAAGACCATCGTGCCGTAGGACGCGAGCTGCGCGGCGTTGGCGCCGTATCCTTCCCGGAGCGCGATCTCGCGGACCGACGTCGGCACGTAGACCGAACCGGCCCACAGCCCGACGATCGACACGAGCAAGTAGCTGGCGTTCAGCCCCGTGCGTCGCGCGTAGGTCGGCGCAAACAACTTTGCGAACGCCGCGCCCATCGTCGGGCGCTCGACGTCGCGGCGCTGCCACGTCTTCGATTCGCGCACGCCGTACTGAATGAACGTCACGAGCAGCGCCGGCGTGCCGCCGACGGCGAACATCCACCGCCAGCCGTAATGCGCGCCGATGGAGTAGTTCGCGATTGCCGCGAGAAAGAACCCGAAGTAGTAACCCGTGTGCAGGTAGCCCGCGCCCATCCGTCGTCGATCTTCCGGCCACACTTCGGCGACGAACGTGCCGCCCATCGACCACTCGCCGCCGATGCCGATCCCGGCGAGCAGCCGGAACACGGCGAGCTGCCAGATGTTCGTCACGACGCCGCACAGCAGCGTGAAGAGCGAATAGCAGAGAATCGTCAGCATCAGCGTGCGGACGCGGCCGAACCGATCCGCGACCGGGCCCCACACCATCGACAGGCCCCAGCCGATGAGGAACAACGCGAACAACACGCTGCCGTAGTACCCGACGTTTCCCGGCGTCGCCGCGATGCCGGAGCGCGGCAACAATTCGGTCAACGCCGGCGCGAGCACCAGGGAGTAGATGAACGAGTCCATGCCGTCGAGCGCCCAGCCGCCCCAGGCGGCCCAGAAGCCGCGGACCTGATTCGTCGTCAACGGCGTGCGCGCCGTCGCTTCGATGCCGGTCATAGTTGAGGGAGTATACAGGTCCGGCTGCCGCCCCCGCGCTCCGCGACAGGGCGAGCCACGCCGAAGCGACGCGCCGGCGGGAAGCCGGACACGACCGATGCGGGTCCTTCTCGCTCCTCACGGGACGCGCGGCGACGTGCAGCCGACGATCGCGCTTGCCCTCGCGCTCCGCGCGCGCGGCCACGAGGCGTCGTTCGTCGCGCCCTCGAATTTCGTCGCGTGGATCCGCGCGCACGGCTTCGACGCCGAATCGAACGGCGTCGACGTCGAGGGCACGATGCGGTCCGAAAGCGCGGACCTCCACTCGCTGCGCTGGCTCATGCGCCATTTGATCGAGAGCCTCGCGCCGCTGTTCACCTCCATCGCGCGCGCGAGCGAGCACTGCGATCTGATCGTGGGAGCGGGCGCGCAGATTCCGGCGGCGTCGGTGGCCGAATGGCGCGACGTGTCGTACGTCGCCGCCGCCTTTTGCCCGTGCGCCGTCCCGAGCAGCAGCTCGCCGCCGCCGACGGTGCGGACGCAGACGCTGCCGCGCTGGGTGAACCGGCTGCTGTGGCAGCTCGGAGGCCCCATCGCCGATCTCGCGCTTCGCCCGGCCATCAATCGCGGCCGCGCGCAGCTGGGGCTTCGGACGCTCGACAGTCCGATCGCGCAGTTGATGAACGGCCACGTGCTCGTGGCCGCCGATCCGGATCTCGCGCCGCTCGTGACGACTCGCGTGCCCGATCTTGCCGCGCAGACGCTCGCCGAGGTTCGCGCGCTTGAACGCGGCGCCATCGTCGCGGGCGGCTGGGCCGGGCTCGATCGGCATATCGCTCCCGCGGACGACGTGCTCGTCGTCGAGAGCGTGCCGCATCACCTCGTTCTGCCCCGCGTGGCCGCCGCGATCCATCACGGCGGCGCCGGCACCACGACCGCCGTGGCGCGCGCCGGCGTGCCGCAGGTGATCTTGCCGCACATCCTCGATCAGTACTACTGGGCGCATCGGATCGAAGCGCTCGGATTGGGACCGCGACCCCTGCCGGTCGACCTCGTGACCGCTGACATCCTGGCCGACCGCCTCGACGCGGCGCTCGGCGATCCGCGCATTCGCGAAGGAACCGCCGCGTTAGGGCCGGCGATCGCGGCGCGAAACGGTGTCACCGCCGCGGTGGATTACCTGGAGTCGCTCGCCTAGACTTTCTATATGACGTCACGCTTCAGAGTCCGGTGCAGGTGAGCCCGTCGTTTCGGCGAGCGCTCGTGGTCCCGCTGGCCGTGGCGGCGCTGGCGCCAGCGCCGGCGTCGGACATCGCGCCTGAAGTCCGATCGGTCCTGACGCCGTATCTGCGCTTCTCGGCCGCCGAACTCGCCGATCTGCAGCGCGGCAAACTCGTGAAGCACGGCCTCGACACCAGCGCGCCGGGCGAAGTCGCCGTCGTCGCCGCCGTCCGCGTGAACGCGTCGAAGACCGCGTTCCTCGAACGCCTCCGTGATATCGTGCGATTCAAGCGCGGTCCCAATGTCCTGCAAATCGGTCGGTTCAGTCAGACGCCGACACTCGCCGATATCGCGGCGCTGACGGTCGACGCTGACGACTTCGACGTCCGGAGTTGCCGCGTCGGCGACTGCTCCGTGCGGTTGTCCGCCGCCGCGATTCGCCGTCTGCAGCGGGAGATCGATCAGAAGGCGCCGGACGCGCAAAAACGCGGCGCGGCGTGGTTCAAGCAGCTGATCGTCGACGACGTCGAGGCGTACGTGTCGGGCGGGCCGGATCGGTTGCTGCAGTACGACGATGGGCCGCGGCCGATCCGCCCGGTGGACCAGTTCGAGGGCATCCTGAAGAACGCGCCGTCGATCGGCGCGCTGATTCCCGGCCTCCCCGATCATCTGAGGCACTTTCCGTCGAATCACTTGGTGGATTCCGAGGATTTCCTGTACTGGTCCAAGGAAAAATTCGGCCCCTCGCCGTTCATCACCGTGACGCACGTCACCATCGTCTGCGCGTCCGCGGCGACGTGCGTGACGACCACGAAAGACGTCTACTCGAGCCGGTATCTCGATGCGTCGCTCGGGCTGACGATTGCCACAGACATCGTCGGCGCGCCGAACGCGTTCTACCTGGTGTACGGCAACAGGTTTCGCGCGAACGCGCTCAAGGGCGGGTGGAGCGCGCTGCGGCGTTCGATTGTCGAACGCCGCACGCGCGGGGGTCTCGAAGAGAGCTTGAAAACGATCAAGAGCCAGTTGGAGCGCGGTCAGTGACGCTGCGACCGTGGCGCTTCAGGACTCGACGATGATCTCGGGATCGGAATTGCCGCTCGCCCAGTCCTGCGTGGCGTCGCACCAGATGACGTAGGGAAAGCTGGTCACCGTCCCGGCCCCCTGCGAGAGGGCCGCGTCCCCCGGTCCATCCTGGTTTCCAGCG
>JACPZV010000344.1 GCA_016195295.1 Acidobacteriota bacterium | reverse complement strand
CGCGCGGTGAAGCCGACGTCGTACCCGTTGTACCACTTCTGGTTCTGGTCGGAGTTCTTGTCGACCTGGTACACCTGCCCGAGCTTCGTGCTTTTCAGATTGTAGATGGGGATCGACTCCGACCGGTCCATCGGGTTCGGAGTCTGGACGATCGTGTAATCGTTGAAATCGACCAACGTGTTGTCGGTCCAGATCAGACGACGCCAGCTTCTCCGCACCCAATTCGCCGACACCGACACGCCCTGCACGACCTCGCGCTGGATGCCGACGCTGTACTCCCACTGGTACGGCCGCTCGATGTTCGGGTCGGGCACGCGGTTGAGCTGCGTCCCGGTGTTGAACGGCGTATTGACCGCTCCGATCTCGCTGTTCTGCGCGATATCGTCCTTGTTGGTATCGGTCCAGTTCCGACGGTCGCTTTCCTGCCGCAGGGGGTTGTAGAGCTGCGCGAATCCTACGGTTGAGAATGCGGTCATGTATTTGCCCACGTGTGCTTTCAGCGCCGTCTTGCCGTCGCCTGTCACGTCATAGACGCCGCCGATCCGCGGCACAAACGGATCCTTCCAGTTCGGGAAGTCGTTGATGGGTCCATAGCTACGAGCTGACACGAACCGCCCCGCCGGCGAGGTTTCCACCGGGATGTAGGTGTTGAAGAACTCCATCCGCAGGCCCGGGTTGATCGTGAGTCGGTTGAAGGTCCAGGAGTCCTGCACGAAGAACCCGAGGTCGTACTTAATCTTCTCGTACGCCTCCATCGACGTGTTGTAGACCACGACCGACACCGGGGCGAGGTTGCGATACTCCTGGATCAGGTCGACGCCGTTCTGCAGCGACCGCTGGTGGTGGTTCCCGCCGGTCCCCCACTGCATCCCGGTCTTGAAGGCGTGGCTGCCCGTCACGTACGACAACGCACCCGAATAAGTGTACCGGGTCGGTTCTCTGAAGTAGTAGGGGCCCTGGGGCGCACTCCACGCCGCGCTCGTCGTGCGGTCGAAGCGCGGGATGTCGGTGGCGCCGACGCTCGGCTGCGGCTCGCCGGTCGAGTAGGTCTCGTCGTTTTCCGAAAAGCCCCCTTCGATCAGCAGCTTGCTGCTGAGCGTCGCCGTGTACTTGGCCTGCGCCATCATATAGCGCTTCGGGTTGCGGACGCCGCACGCCTCCTCAGCCACAAGAGCCCCGCACTCGTGCCCGCGGAACTTGACGATGCGATCCACGTAGGCGGAGAATTTGTGCTTCTGCGCCACCTGCCACGTCAGCCGCACGACGCCGCTGTCGATGATGTTGTCATCCACCGTCGGGTTCAGCGCGCGGCCGTTGAGCCCATTGGCCGCGATAAAGGTTTTGTGCGTCGGATCCAGGTTGTAGAAGGAATCGGTGACGGTCTGGTCGACGCCCCAGTGCCGGTAGGAGCCGAAAAACCACAGGCGGTTTCTCTTGATGGGTCCGCCGAAACCAGGGTTGATGTCCTGGATGCGCTCGACCCGGTTCGGCGCCTGCAGCCCCGTCAACCGGAGCGCGTCAGTGAAGTTGTTGCTCTGCCACTGACCCGGCGTGCGCGACAGGAACACGGAGCCTTTGAACGCGTTGCCGCCCTCCTTCGGAATCATGTTCAGACGCACGCCCGAGGACGGTACTTCCGCCGACAGGGCGCTCATCTGATAGCTCATTTCCTGGAACATGCCCTCGTTGAAGTAGTTCTGGATCGCGCCGTCCCCCTCGATCCCGTTCACGCTCATCCCGTCCACCTGGATGGCGTTGTCTTGTCGCTGGGAGCCGTGTACGGCCACGTACGACTGCTGCATGCCGGCCGTGCCGCCCACGTCCGGCGCGCTCAGCGTCACGCCGGTCAGCGTCGACCCCAGCGCCCAGATGCTGTCCCTGCGTGGCGCTTTTGATGTCGACGACCGGTGAGGCGCCGGTCACGGTGACCGTCTCTTCGATCGCGCCAATCTTCATCTCTGCGTTCACCGTCGCCGTGAAGTCCGACGGGAGCTCGATTCCGTCGCGCTTGACCACGTTGAAGCCAGGCAGTGTGAACGTCACCACGTACGCGCCGGGCCGGAGATCGATGATGCGGTACAGCCCGGCCGCATCGGTCGCCACCGTCTTTACTTGCTCGATCAGCGCCGGACTGCTCGCTTCCACGGTGACGCCCGGCAGCACCGCGCCCGTCGCGTCTTTCACGACGCCCGCAATGGCGCTTTGCGCATCGGCTCTGTCTGGCAAAAACACCAGCAGGGCCAACCCCGCCAGTGCGATCGCCGCCACCCTCCTGCTGACCATATTCGCCTCCCTATTAAAAGACCATTAAAACGACCCTATAGGTGTGATTCGTAGCACGCGGCAACCCAATGGGAACGAAGATCGGAAAACACGAATCGAGACGAGACGACGACGAGGCTTCGGCGCGCGCGGAACGGAGGACAGCGAGTCGTGACGCTCGTGTGATGCAGAGCGATGGGCGAAGGCTAAGCTCGCCGCTGGGTGCAAGTCAACGCCCGAGGAGCCCGTGCGGCTGAGTTTTCTAGCAGAGCTCTCCCCATCGTCCGGATTTCTGGATTGATGGCGCCGTTCGGATGTGTGGCACCGGGACCCGTGAACCCGGTTATCGACTTGTCAGTGCTTGTAACCTCGGCCGAGGATCGCCTTCCCCGGCTTCGCGCCGGTCGGTTCACTCTTGTCGATGACGAGCACACCATTGACCAGCACGTATTGGACACCCTTCGCGTAGGATTTCGGCTTTTCAAACGAGTTCGTCTCGCCCACGGTTGCCGGATCGAAGACGGCGAGATCGGCCGCGAAGCCCTCGCGAATCTGGCCACGATCGCGCAGCCCCAGAATCTCGGCCGGAAGCGACGTCATCTTGCGGATCGCGTCCTCGATCGTGAGCACATGCTGGTCGCGCACGTAGTAGCCCAGCACGCGCACGTTCGTACTGTAGTTGCGCGGATGCGGGACGCCCGGCGCGTCGAGATTGATGGCGGATCCGTCGCTGGCGATTGAGACCCACGGCTGCCGCATCACCAGTCGCACATCGTCTTCCGACATCGTGTGGAACATCCCGCTGATACGACCGCCGTCCTCCGCCATCAGCGTGAGACAGGTGTCCGCCGGATCCGCGTCGCTGCGCCGTTTTGCGATCTCGGAAACCCGCATTCCCTCGTACCTGCGGTTCTGCTCGCTCCCGGCACGGCCCATGACGATGCCCTCCCACCAGCCGTGCTCCTTCGCCCACGTGTTGAAGTCCTTGTCCTTTTTGATCCGTTCGCGGATGGCGGGATCCTTGAGGCGTTCGGCAAACTTCGCCGGCCCGCCCTCACGCGCCCAGACCGGAAAGAACGCGCTCCAGCCGTGGTTCATGGCGGTATACGGATACTGATTGGCGGTGACGTCCAGGCCGCGCGACCGGGCATCGTCGATCATCCTGATGTACTTGCCGACGGTGCCCCAGTTGTCCTTGGCGCGGATCTTCAAGTGAAAAATGTGTACGGGGAGCTTCGCTTCCTCCGCGACGCGGATGGCGAACCTGATTTCCTTCTCCTGCTCGAACCCTTCACTGCCGATGTGCGACGTGTAGTTGCCGCCGTGCGCGGCAACGACCTTCGCCAGCTCGATGATCTCTTCAGGATGATCCGGTCCGCCGCTTTCGAACCGCGTCACCAGCCCCCACGCGCCCTCCTGCATCGAGCGCGAGACGAGCGTCTTCATGCGATCGATCTCCGCGGGCGTCGCCGCACGCGACTCGTACCCCATGACGACACGCCGCACCTGTTCGGCGGAGACGTGTGAGATCACATTCATCGCGATGCCCTGGCGCTCGACGCGCGCGAAGTATCCGGCGAAGGTCGTCCAATCGGGCTTGACGCCCTCGGTCGGGCCGTCGGTCAGGCCGTCGCGTGGCGCGACCGAGCTGCTCTCACCCAACACGTCCAGCGTCACGCCCTGTCGCACTTTGCTCTGCGCCATACCGTCCGCGAGGAGCGGCATGTCGGAATGGGTATGCAGATCGATGAACCCCGGCGCCACGATCAGGCCGGGCGCCTCGATCGTGCGACCCGCCGTGGCGTTCGGCAGTCGGCCGACGGCCGCGATCCGTCCGTTCCTGATCGCCACATCGCCGGCGAACCAGGGGTTCCCGGTGCCATCGACGATGTGACCGCTCCGGATGAGTACGTCGTATGAGGCGGGCTGCGCCGCCAGCCATGCGCCGAGCGTTGCAAGACCAATGGCCACCACGCTCACCGCCGCGATGAGCCGCATCGTTTTCGCGTTCATCGGTCACTCCTTATTCGATCCCGAACGCCAGCAGCACGTTGCCCGGGATCCCCATGCCGAGGTACGCGTAGCCGGAATTCATGAGGAGCATACCTCCAACGACGACCGGGCCAGGACCGTTGAGCGATCCGCCTTTGGCGGGCACACCGTTGACCGTCGTGTACTCGTGCATTTGTCCTTCTCCTGTGGCCCGTCATGCGCAATGGTAATAGAATTCGGCTCGTGCGACTCATCGTGAGTGCGGGCGTGTGCGTACTGCTGGCGGTCGCAGCGAGCGGGTGTGCTCGCCCCGCGCCGGCCGGCCCGCTGATTGCCGCGAGCACGACGATGGTCACGGCGTGGCAGGTGCCGCAGGACCCGCTGAAAGACGCGACGCTCACCGATCCGAAGCTCGCCGATCAGATTCGCTGGGGCTATCGCATCTTCGTCGACACGCCGCACGAAGCGCCGCGCTTCACCGGTAGCAAGGTCGCGTGCAACAACTGTCACCTCAACGCCGGCCAGCGCGAGCGATCGCTGCCGCTCGTCGCCATCGCGGGGATGTTTCCCGAATACAACACCCGCGCGGCGCGTCTCATCAGCCTGCCGGATCGCGTCGTGGACTGTTTCCTTCGCAGTGAGAATGCGACGTCGCCGCATGGGACGGACCTCGTCCCGTCGCCGGATGCGCTGCCGTCCCCCTCTTCGACGGAAGTGCTGGCGGTCGCCGCCTACATCACGTGGCTCTCGCGCGGCGCCGAGGTCGGCAAGAATCCGTCCTGGCGCGGGCAGAACACGATCGCCAAGGAACAGCTGATTCCCGTCGACCAGCTCGACGCGAGAAAGGGCGAAGCCCTGTACATGGAGCGGTGCACGTCGTGCCACGGCGTCGATGGTCAGGGCGTGCAAGTCGGGGACAAGAAAGCCGGACCGCTGTGGGGCCCTGAATCGTGGAACGATGGCGCCGGGGCCGCGCGCATCTACACGCTGGCCGGCATCATTCGCTACGCGATGCCGTATCTCAATCCGAACAGCCTGACCGACGAAGAGGCCCAGCAGATCGCCGCGTTCATCACCTCGAAGCCGCGGCCGCGCTTCCCGTTCAAGGATCGCGACTACGTCGGCTCGAAAGTCCCGGTCGACGCGGTGTACTACCGGGAGTAGACTGTGCTCACTCGCGCATGAATTCTCGACTGTGCCGGCGGCGAACGCCCATGCTGCTCCTGCTGACCGTCGTCGCGCTGGCGACCACGGTCTCCGCCCAATTCCAGGGCGGGCGCGGATTTCGCGGTGGGCGTGGCGGCTTCGGGTATCGAGGCATCCCCGCCAACCCGCAGTACGACGGCGCGTTCATGTTCTGCCGGATCATGTTCCGCAACGCGTCGAACGGCGACGGCGCGGGCTGGATGGTGGATTGGCCGCGGGCGGACGAGAATCTGTCCTTCCGCTTCTCTGAATTGACCCGCACGATGGTCAGCCGCGACGCGCTCGGCAACTACAATCACGCGCTGATGCAGCTGACCGACGCGGCGACGCTCGGGAAGTGTCCCTTCATCATGATGACGGAGCCCGGTGGCGCGTACTTCGACGAGGCCGAAGCCGCGGGTTTACGGACGTACCTGCAGAAGGGCGGGTTTCTCTGGGCGGATGATTTCTGGGGCGAGTACGCGTGGGCGCACTGGGAAAACGAGATTCGCAAGGCGCTGCCGTCGGGCGAGTATCCGCTCATCGACGTGCCGCTCGAGCATCCGATCTTTCACACGCTGTACGACGTCAAGGCGATCCCGCAGATTCCGTCGATCGGTTTCTGGTACGGCAGCGGCGGGCGTACGTCGGAACGCGGGCGCGACAGCGCCGTACCTCACGTGCGCGCCATCACGGACAAAGAGGGCCGCGTCCTCGTCGTCATGACCCACAACACCGACTTCGGCGACGCGTTCGAGCGTGAGGGCGACAGTCGCGAGTACTTCGAAGCGTTTGCCGGCGCGGGGTACGCCTTCGGCGTGGACGTGTTGATCTATTCCCTGACGCATTAGGACGTAGCGCGAGGCTTTCCCGCCTCCGCTTACGCTACGGCGAGGCTCGCCGAAGCGCCGGAGGCGCGAAGGCGGCAGCCGAGCGTGGTCAGGCTCGCCTGAAAGGCTCGCCCTACGTCTTACCGCGCGTAGCGTTTTGTCTCCCCCGTCCGGTTGTTCGTCACTGTAAACGATCCGTTCTCGCTTGCGCTCACTTTGATCCCGTAGCCCGTGCTGTCGTCGAGATTGGCGATGCGGTCGTCGGGGAAGTTCTCCTCCGTGTTCTGCGACTTGTGCAACTGCCAGACGTCCTCAATCCACGCGGCCTGATGCAGCTCGCGGAAGGTGTCGTACGACCCGCCCTTCGTGACGCCGTTGTTGAGGAGCGCGACGCGCGGATGGAGCGCCGCAAGCACCGCCGGAATGTTCGTGTCGCTGTTGCCGTGATGCGTGACGAGATACAGATCGGCGTGACCGACGAGATTCGCCGGACAGAACACCGACACGAGATTCAATCCGCTCAGATCGCCGAGGTCCACGAACAGAAAGCGCCCGAACTTCAGCCGGAACCCGAGCGACCGCGGATTCTCGGTCTCGTCGTTTTCCTTCTTCCCCAGCGTCGCGCACGCGGGGTTCGCGGTCCCCGCGCCCGACAGCGGCTTGGTGATGAGGCTGCCACCGACGCTGACGACGTCCACCTCGAGACCCTTGAGCGGCATCCGATCGCCGGGCTTCGGCTGGATGGAGCGGCCGTTGGCGCGCACCGCCGAGTAGGCGTCGTAGAGCCGCCGCGCGCCGTTGCCGTTTTCGATCGGCTCTCCGTAGTCGATGAAGGTGTGAATCGGAATGCGTCGCGACAGCGCCGGCGCGCCGCCCACGTGGTCGCCGTGAAAGTGCGTCGTCAGCAAGAAGTCGATCTGCGTGAGGCCCGCATCGTGGACCGCTGTCATGATCCGATCGGGATCGCGGCCATCGAAGCCGCCATAGCCTGAGTCCACCAGCAGCGACTGTCCGGCGGGCGTGACAATCAGCGTGGACTGTCCGCCTTCCACGTCGATGAAATCGAAGTCGAGCGTCCTCGCCGCGCTCGCGCGCATCGCGGCCGTTGCCAGCGCCATGAGAACGACGCCCCACAGGCGTGCCTTCACGTCTGCCTCCCCGGTAGTGAACGCGTGCGCGCATCGTACATCGACTATGCTGTCGGCTGGCATGACGATAAGCGCGAATCGTCGCGCGGTCGTGTGCGCGGCCGCGGCGGGCGTCGGACTCGCCCTCGCCTGCTCGACGTCGCCGCGATCCCGGACGGGGCCGCCCTTCCGGGTCGTCGAGCGGTGGGTCGATCGCTTCGATCGGGGGCAGGCCGCCTCGCCGGACGATCGCGACGCCGGTCTGGCCGCCACGGCGCAGCTTCGGTGGACCGCCGCCGAGATCGCGCGGCACTGGACGCGCGCGACCGTTGGACGCGGCGCCACGTTTCGCAGCCCGCGGCTCGACGTCGGAACCGTCGACGATCTCGAGGCACTCGCCGTCATGCTGCACCCCGGTACGAGCCGCGCGATCCTGCTGTGGAACGATCAACCGGCGCTTTCCCGCGCCGATTACACGAAGAACCGGCGGGACCTGCTACCCCGCCCGGACCAGCCGTCGAGGGTCGTCGTCCGGACCAAGGACATCCGCGGCGACACGGCGTCACCCTTCCGTTATCTGTTTGTGCATCTCCCGGACGCGACGCGGCCCGATGCGGTCATCGACGCGATCGCGGTCGTGAGGCGGGCCGAGCTGTTCGACGTGAAGTCCGCCGGCCGCGCGCGCCTGGCGATCGCGGGAGAGATCCGCGACGTCGCGTACAACGCCGCCAGCACGATCGAGTGGCCGGTGGATGTTCCGCCGCGCGCGGAACTGCGAATCGGTTTTCACGCCGGACGCCAGGCGGCCGCCACCGCCGCCACGGTGACATACGCGAGCGTCACGTTCACGGCCGGAGGAGAAACCACCGCCGTGTTCGACACCACGACAGCCGCCGAGGGCTGGCGCGATATTCGGGCGGCACTTCCCGCCGGCCCTGGGCATCGTCCGCCTGACGGCCGATCGCGCCGCCGCGCATGCGAGCGGCCTCTGGTCCGATCCGATGATCGTGGCGCCGTGGACGGGGCTCCGCCCAACGTGGTCCTCTACGTTGTCGACGCGCTCCGCGCGGATCGACTCGGCGCGTACGGATCGCCCAAGAAGACGTCGCCCTTTCTCGACGATCTCGCGCGCCGGAGCCTCCTGTTCCGCCGATCGTATGCGGCGGCCTCGTGGACGAAACCGTCGGTCGCGACGCTGTTGACCAGCCTGTTCCCGCACACGCATCGTCTGGGCGCGCGGTACTACACCGACCCGCTGCCTGACGCCGTGCCCACGCTTCAGCGCGCGCTGCGTGACACCGGGTACGTGACCGCGCAGTTCTCGGCCAACGCGCTCGCGGGCACGCTGTCGAATCTCGATCGCGGCTTCGACCAGACGATGGCACCGGATGCGTTCGCGACGGCGGGCAGCGCGCCCGGCGCGAAGATTTCCGCCGGCGCGCTCAACGCTCGCCTCCTGCCCTGGGTGGATGCCCATGCGGACGACACGTTTTTCGTGTACGTGCAGTCACTCGAACCGCACGAGCCGCGCGCGCCGACGCCTCCCGGCCGTGACCCGTTCGACGCGTACGATGCCGGAGTCTCGATCAACGACCGCGAGATCGGACGCCTGTATCAGCATCTCGTCGATCTCGGCCTTGCCTCGCGGACCTTGTTCATCGTGACCTCCGACCATGGCGAGGCCTTCGGCGAGCATGGCCAGTGGGGCCATGGCCTGTCGGTGCACGAAGAAGAGGTGCGGGTGCCGCTCATCGTGCATTGGCCTGGGACGATCGCGCCGGCCATCGTCGACGAACCGGTCAGCCTGGTCGACGTTCTGCCGACCGTGCTGGACTATTGCCAGGTGTCGTTCGATCCCGCTCACGTGCAGGGTCGCAGTCTCGTACCGGGTTCGCACGCGGGTCAGACGAGACGGCCGCTGCTCACCACGCGATTTGTCTACCCGGAGGACATCGACGTTCAGGGAGCGGACCACATGGAATCCCAGGCCCTCGTCGACTTCCCGTGGAAGCTCATCGCCACCGACGCCGATCCGAAACGGGAACCGCGCTACGAGTTGTACGATCTTTCGCGCGATCCGCTCGAGCACGACAACCGCGCGGCGGCGGAGCCGGATCGCGTCCGGCGGCTCGCGGCGGCTTTGACAACCGTGCTCCAGGCACAGGCGGCGGCCCGGACGCGCTTTCTGGAGGCGTACGGCAGTCCCGCGCTGGAGCCTCGCCGTGTCCCGTCGCGTGACGTACTCGAGCAGCTAAAAAGCCTCGGCTACATCCGCTAGGGCGCGGTCACCAGGGATGGGTGAGACAGTCCCACGCCAGCTTCTGCAATTCGAAGAGGCCGTCGCGCAGCGTCCGGCGCGAACGCCACCAGTCCTCGGATCGAAAGAGCGCGTGATGTGACCAGGTGACATGTGGCGGCGGCACGCCCTCCGGCCAGAGACGCAGCAGCGTCCGCCGGTAGCGTCTGGCGTGCGTCGGGCTGATCACGACGAGCACGCGCGAAGGGTGGCCGCGCACCCAGTCGGCCAGGGCGCTTGCGCTGTCGCTGGTCCCGCCTTCACCGGCGTCAAGGGTCGTGATGGCCGCGGCGGGTACCCCCAATTGTCGCAGCTTCGTCAGAGTCGGATCGTCAAGGTGAACGCCGCGCTTCGTCAATTCGAGATCCACGGCCGTGGGCGACGGCGCGAGCACCAGCACGCGCGGAAACACCCGACGCTGGTACAACTCGCTGACTTCGATTTCGTCCGCTTCCCCGCTTTCGGTCATGACGCCGACGTCCGCCGAGTCGACCGGATCGCTCACGAGGAGCACACCACCCACCGATCGCAGCACGGCGAGCCGCATCGAGGGCACCAGCGCGAGGACGATCGCCAGCACGAGCGCGACGGCGACGACACGCTTCACCATGCTACGGAACCTGTCAATGACATTGAGACACACAGGACGCCGTAATTGAAGCCTCGAACAAAACACAGCGACGGGAACAGGAAGCCAGAGACCATCAGCCGGGGCTACACATCTCGAGACACAGACACGATTCTGATTCGCGTCGTTGCTGCACGCGCGATCAAAGCTTCCGCCTGGTCGACGACGTACTCGGCAGGGTAGCGTGTCAGGCAGTGGACATCGCCGTATCGACAGGTTGGCTCCATGCACGCGCCGCACGCGAGGTCTCCGGAATGAAGGCACAAGGCGTGATCGCCGAGCGGCGCCGCCCACACGTGACGGCTCGAACCAAATAAGGCAAGTGTGGGCACGCCTGTTACCCAGGCCATGTGCATCAATCCGCAGTCCTCAGTGAGGACGAGCGACGCCCGTTGTACGATCGCCAAGGCCTGCGACGGCGTGGTCTTGCCCACGAGATTCAAGAGATCGTCGCCCAGGGCGGCCGTCAGGGCGGCAGCCTTCTCGCGCAGCGAATCGAGACCCATGATTGCGAATTGCGCCGAATGCCGCTGCCGCCACAGCCCAGCAAAGCGCGCGTACCGCTCGATCGGCCAATTGCGACTCGCGAAGGCGCCCGCTGGGCTCAGCACGACGAGGCTGCGGGCCGAATCCCACTTCGCGTGATGAAGCACGTCGAGGCCGAGATCGGGATCGCGGAGTGGAAGGTTGGCTTCCACGCGCGGAAGTGGAAACCCAGCCGCCTCGATGGTACGCCGCGTCCGCTCGCCCGCCGCAAGCGGCGACTCACGATCGAACGCGGCCCACGCACGGGGATGGGCCAAGCGTCTGATCACGCGGCTCACGCGATTGTTCTGAAGATCCAGAACCACGTCGTACCGACGCGCCAGCAGCCGAGGGGCAAGCAGCGGCGTCAACAGGAGCTGGCGACGCTCGCTGCGGCCGCCGCCTAACTGTTCAACGCACCGAAAGAGCAGCAGCGCGCGCGGAATCTCTGCATCTTCTTGACGGGTCACAAAGTCGATGTCAGTGCCGGACAAGGAACGCTGCAGCGCGCATATGTACGGGAGCGTAATGACCACATCGCCCATCGCCTGCAGGCGGATGGCCAGGATCCTCTTCGGTGGTGCCGCTCGGTGCCAGGGAAGCGCCGGAATGGAAAAGCGCCGATCAGTCACGCCGCCTCCGCACGTTCATCACGTCAGGATTTCGCAGGTTTCGTTAGAGGCTCTAAGAGTCGCGCCGCGGTCGATCAGCCTGAGGCTACGGGTATGCTGAGGAGGTGCGCATCGGACTGGTCGTGACCGGCGGTGTCGATCGATCGGGACGCGAACGCGTTGTCCCGGTGCTGCTGTGGTTGATCGAGCGGCTCGCGCGCCGGCATGAGGTCCACGTCTTCGCGCTCCACTACTCCTCGCACGCGTGCACGTACCCGTTGCTCGGCGCCACGATCCACGACGTCGGCCGCGTCGACGGTCCGCCCGGGCTTCGCCGCTGGCGTCTTCGCGCGCGATTGGTCGCCGCGCTCGACGCGGCCGGACCGTTCGATGTCCTGCATGCGTTCGGGGGCATGCCGGCCGCCGTCGTCGCCACCAGGGTCGCACGTGGCACGGGCGCGCCGGTCGTCGTAACGTTCAACAGCGGTGAATTCGTCGCCCTCGCAGACATCCACTACGGACTGCAGCGCCGGTGGATCGACCGGCGGGCGATCGCCCACACGATGCATGAGGTGACGCGCGTCACCGTCGAGACACACTTCATGGCGGAGCGCGCGGCCCGTCACGGTCGACGGCCGGACGTCGTGCCGATGGGCGTGGACCACAGTGCCTTTCCGCTCGCGACGCGGGCGGCCGGGCCGCCGTGGCGCCTGCTGCGCGTGGCCAGCCTGAACCGCGTGAAGGACTACCCGACGCTGCTTCACGCGCTGGTGCGCGTTCTGCCGGACCTGCCGGACGTGCATCTCGACGTCGTCGGCGAAGACACACTGGACGGCGCCGTGCAAGCGCTGACGCGGACGCTCGGCCTCGAGAGGCATGTGACCTTCCACGGATTCCAGCCGACGGATCGGCTCGCGACATTCTACGCGCGTGCGCACGTGCACGTGACGTCATCGCGTCATGAGGCGGCGGGAGTGGTCGTGCTGGAAGCGGCGTGCGCCGGCTTGCCCACAGTCGGCACAAACGTCGGCTACGTCGCCGATTGGTCGGCTGATCGCGCGCTCGCGGCGCCGACCGGAGATCCCGCGGCGCTCGCGGACGCTGTCGTCGCATTGATCGGCGATCCTGCCCGCCGCCATCGGCTTGCGTCCGCCGCGCGCGCCTGGGCTCTGGAACATGACGCGGACTGGACGGCGGCGCGGTTCGAAGAGATATACCGCGCGTCAGTCGACGCGCGTAAGTCTGAAGTCTGACGTCTGAAGTCTGAGCGCCGAACGTGCAGCGTCTTCAGACTTCACCGTTGAGACTTCACACTTCCAAAGCGGAAGGACAATGGCAGCTTCCGCCAGAGCCAGACTCACTGCGGCGCCCGTAGCGCCAAACGAGGGAATCAATCCGATGCCAGCAACGATCTGGACCGCGAGAGCGACCGCGCTCCAGCGCAGAACGATCGCTTCCCCGCCCGCCGCGAAGAGCGCGACTTTCTTCCCGGCGTTCATGAGCGCCGGCACCAGCCCAAGCCCGACCCACACGAGGGCGGGAGCCGCATTAATAAATGATGGGCCATACACCAGCCGCAGGAGCGGGGCAGCGAGGAAAATGCACGGCGCCGCCATCGCCACGCTCAGCGCGACGAGTCCGCGATCGAACGCGCGGAACATCCGTCGCGATTCCTCGCCATCGCGTCCGACCTCGTGCGAGAGCACGGGCAGCGCGCCCGCGAACACGGCTTGTGGCGCAAGCCGCGCGGCCTTGCCGAAGCGTGACGCGGCGGCGAACAACCCCAGATCGCGCTCGCTCGACCAGTAGCCGAGCATCAACGGCGCGACGCGAGTCTGCAGATTGCCGACGATCCCCGAGGCCGCAAACGGAACGGCGCGGCGCAGCATCGCGCGCACATCGTCTCGCGACGGGATCACGACGGCACCGCGAGGACCGAACGCCGACCGCCACAAGATCGCAGCGATCGTGATCTGCGCCACCTGCAGCCACGTCGCGAGCGCCACGAGCGCCGCCACCCCCTGGCCCTGTCGCACGAGCCACCACGACGCGGCGAGCTGAACGGCCAGCGCCCCTGTCTCGATCGCCAGCATCGTCGGGAGCCAGCGCGGCTGACCGCGATACAGCGCGCCGAAACAGCCGTACGTCGCGCCCGCGATCCCAAGAAGCGCGCCGACGCGCAAGCCGGCGAGCGCTTCAGGATCCACCGCGAGGCGCGGGGCGGCCAGCGCGAGGATCGCGCCGAGCGGCACGACGACGGCGAGACGCAGCACCAGCGCGCCCAATAGAAGGCGACCCGCGGGCGCCTCGGGTCGCGCACCGTCGCGGGTGAGGAGGACGCCGAATCCGAGATCACCGACGATGGTCAGCGTGGACGCCCACGTCGTACACAAAATCCACCGGCCGAATCGTTCAGCGCCCAGGCCACGCCCGAGCGCGAGCGACAAACCGAACGCAATCGCGGCGCGCGCGAGATTCGAGCTGAAGTACGCCGCGCTCAACCGGGCGATGCGGGCGAGAGCCGTTCTCACCGCGGTGTTGCGCCCGACCGACCCGATTGGCCGCGAACACGCGCTGGAACCAGGGGCGTTGCGACGACGCGACAGTGAGAACGGCTCGAGCGGCGTCATGCGAGCGCCACTCCCGGCTCGGCGATGGGACAGCCGGCGATCCGGCGCACGAGCGCCGAGTCCATCAGCTTCGCGACCGCGTCCACGGTCACACGGCGCGCCGTCACGCGTCGCGCGCCGAACACGGCGGCAAACGACGGATCGCCGACGAGCGGCCGGCCCTCGACCGTGACGAGACCAACGTCTTTCCGACGGGCCCCAACCAGCGCGGCCGCCGGCGTCTCCCCGACCGGCGGGATGACGACGAGGTCCGCGGGCGCGCCCACCGTCGTCCGGCCGGCGCGCGGCTGCCGCAACAGCGCGGCCGCGTCGCACGTGACCATCCGGAGCAGTTCGTCGGGTGTGACGCGCGCCGCAGCTCGGGCGGCGCGCAACTCGTCGAGCAAGTCGCGCGAGCCGGTCAACCGCGAATCGGTCGCGAGCGCGATCGTCGGGCGCGACGCGCCGTCGCCGTCCAGCGCCTGACGCACAGCCGCCGTCTGTCCGAACAGGAACACGTTCGAGGCTGGACACCAGACGAGCCCCGCGCCGTGACGCGCGACGCGCGGCCACTCGTCTCCGTCTATCGCGACGCCGTGCACAATGGCGGTATTGGACGCGACGCAGCCGAGCGCCTCCAGCCGCGGCAACTCGCTGCGCGCCTCGACGTCCACACCCTCCGCGAGGTGCACGAAGAACGGCAGGTCAGGCGGCGTCGCTCGCCACCGGCCCGCGACGTCGCCTCCGTGTTCGCCGTAGGCGCCGGCCGGCCGGCGCTCGAGGTAGAACGAGTGGGCCCATCCGTACCGCCGCAGCACGCGAATCGGGATCGTGCGCCGCAGCTCCGGATAAAAGGGATTGTGGTGCGCGACCATCGTCACGCCCGCGAGAAGATTCTTCAGCGCGCCGATGAACAGCCGCTCGGTCAGGGGATGGGTACGCGCCGCCGCGATCGCCTTGTCGCGGGAGAGTCGCGGCTCCATGTCCTGATTCCACTCCGACGCGTTCTGGTAGCGATCGCGAAATTTCAGCCGTCCGTAGTGATTCAGCTCGAGGTGATCGTGCGCGTTGACGAGCCCCGGGAGCACGACGGCGCCCTCGAGGTCCACGACGGTGTCGCCGCGCCGCGGCCGATCGCCGATCGCCAGGACACGCGCGCCGAAGCGGACCGACTCCGCGATGCCCGCTTCGGCGACCACGCGCGCGTTTACGAACGAGACGGCGCGCGAGAAAATCATTGCGGTCCGCGGGGCGTCACGGCGTGGAATACGACGACCACCGGCGGATTGCCCCACTGGCGGCGAAACGTCTTCACCGAGGCGTCGGTGTTGTCTTCGAAACGCGGCTCGCGGATCGCCAGCACCTGCAGCCCGGCGGCCTCGAGCGCGGCCAGATGATCGTCAATCGCGTGCGGCTGAAGCGACATCTCGTGCGTCTGCCCATCCGCGTCGTGAAACGTGCGGCGCCACGCGTGCTGCGCCCAGGACGGGTGAAAGTCCGAGTAGATGAGATGACCGCCGTACGTCAACGTCCGTGCCATCTCGCGCGACCACGCACCGAGGTCGCACACGTCGCCGACCATCAGCGAGGCGTTGATCAGATCGAACGCCGCGCGGCGAAACGGCAGCCGGCACGCGTCCGCACGGACGAAGCCCCGGTTCGCCCCCGGCGCGCAGCGCGCGAGCATCGCGCGCGAGAAATCCAGTCCGACGACGACGCGCGCGCCCGTCGAGGCCAGCAGCGGCAGATACCGGCCGGACCCGGTGCCGACGTCCAGCGCGCGCGTGGCGCGCTGCTGCGCGATCAGCCGCGCCACGATGTCCTGTTCGACACGCATCAACGGGTTGTGCGCGATGGGCGGATACGTGTCCGCCCACAGTTCGTAGGCCGCCTGCGCCGTTAGCGTGTCACCCTTCATATTTCAGATTTCAGATTCCGCAGTTCTCAGTTTTCAGTTTTCAGTTTTCAGTTCAAAACCCTGTCGTCTCGGGCCGTTGGTACCGCATCAGCCGATGTATGGCGCGCAGCTCGTAGGGCGCGTCGTACCACTTCAGCGCGTACCGCCAGCCGCCGAGCGCCTTCAGCAGCGCGCGACGCCAGCCGGTCAGCCGCGTGTCCGTGATCGTGGGATAGAACGCGTTGATCACCCGCTCGAAGTCGCGCACGCGCCGGCGCACGCCGCCTTCCATCCACGGCAGACCGT
>JACPZV010000343.1 GCA_016195295.1 Acidobacteriota bacterium | reverse complement strand
CTCACCACGAAATTCACGAAAGCACGAAGACCACGAAACGGGATCTTCTCGTTCGTGTGTTTCCTGCCGCTCGTCTTTCGTGCGTTTCGTGGTTAAGGCTGCGTTGAGCCGCCCGCGCCCGAGCGCACGAACTTCTGAATCCGCTGACCGTAGGTGTCGGCCGCGTACACCGCGCCCTTCGAGTCGACGACGATCCCGTGGACCCAGTCGAACTCGCCCGGTCCCCAGCCCTGCTTGCCCCAGATCGCGAGGAGCTTGCCGGTCTTCAGATCGAACTTCAGGACGCGCTCGTCTTTGTGATCGGCGATCCAGCCGATGCCGTCGGTCCCCTTGCGCGAGATGTTCACGTCCCACGGATTCCAGTCGTTGCGAATCTCGCGGATGTAGTTCAAGTTCTTGTCGAACACTTCGAGGCGATGGCCTTCGCGGTCGATGATGTAGAGATTCTCGTCCGCGTCAACCGCGAGCTTGTGCGGCAGATTCCATTCACCGGGGCCCGTGCCCTTGTCGGTCGGCCCGCCGGCGCCCTTGCCCACCTGCTTGATGAACTTGCCGGTCTTGTCGAACAGGATGACGCGGTTGTTGCCGTAGCCGTCGGTGACGATCATGTTGCCGTTGTGCAGAATCGCGATGCCCGACGGCAGATTCAGGTGCGTCGGGTCGTTGCCCTTCTCGTTCGTTGTGCCGAGCTGCATGAGGAACTTGTCCAGCTTCGGGCTCAGCTTGACGATGCGGTGCGCGTCGCGCTCGATGACGTAGACGTTGCCCTCCCAATCGACGCCGCCTGAGTGCTGCCACGACGGGTTGATCGTCTTGCCGTTGATCGGCTGATCGGCGCCCGCGAGGATCAGGTTGCCGTCGCGATCGAACACCATCACCGGCTTCACGCCGCGATTGAACACGTAGATGCGATCGTGTTGATCGATGGCGAGGCCGGAGATGCCCGGCTGATTCGTCGGACCCATCGCGTTGTTATTACCACCGCCGCCACCGCTTGCTCGACCGCTCGCGCGCCGCGCCGCCGCCTGCGCGTCCCGCTCGGCCGGCGGTGGCGGCGGTTCCTTCAATCCGAAGTACATCCCGGCCGGCAGGTGCGGCCAGTTCGCGACCAGCTTGTATCCGCCGTCGCCTTGCGCATACAAAGTCCGGCTGAAGCCGGACACTACCGATACCGTCACGAACGCAGCGCCGCACAAGAACAACGCAAGAGCCCGTCGCATGTCGCCTCCTAGTTCAGTAGGCCGGGTCCTTTCGGACCCGGCATCGAGGTGGGTCCAAAAGGACCCGCCCTACACATCAGTCAGCTTTCGGACCCGGCATCGAGGTGGGTCCCAAAGGACCCGCCCTACACATCAGTCAGCTACCGCCGCGTGCGGATTCTTCGCCAGCGCGAGCGTCGCAAGCGCCGCAAGCGAGAGGCCGGCGGCGATGAAGAACGCCGACCGATAATCGCCCGTCGCCACGTACACGCGCCCGCCGAGGAACGGACCGAGGACGCCGGCCGCGCCCCAGGCAAGCAACAGCAGCCCGTAGTTGAATCCGACGTTCTTCGTGCCGTAGAAATCCGCGCTGGTCGACGCGTACACCGAGAGCTGCGTGCCGTAGCAGTAGTACACGAGCAGGAGCAGTGCATAGAAGAGCGTGAGGTCCTCGCGCAACAGGAACAGCGCCGGCATCGCCACGGCCGACACCAGCAACAGCGCGCGCAGCGTATTCAAGCGGCCGACGTGATCCGACAGCCAGCCGGAGAGCACGCGGCCCGACGCGCTGCCGACCGCGCCGACCGTGAGCGCAAACGCCGCGACCGCGGCCGAATGTCCGGCCGCGCGCGCGAACGGCACGAGCTGACTGATCACCATCGTGCCCGCCGTCGTGCCGAGGCAGTAGGCCATCCACAGCGCCCAGAAGGTCTGCGTCCGTACCATGTCCCCCGCGCGCACGTCCGCGCCGGCGCGCGACGCGGCCTTGACCTTCGTCGGATCCCAGCCGTCCGGCCGATACCCCGCGGGCGGATTTCGCACGAGATATGTCGCGACCATCGTCATCGCGAAGAACTGCAGCGCGAAGATCTGAAACGTATTGCGCCAGCCGTAGCGCTCAATCAAAGACGAAGCGATCGGACCGAAGATGCCCGAGCCGGCGCCGTATCCGCCGACCATGAAGCCGATGATGAGCCCGCGCTTGTCCGGAAACCATTTCGATCCGACCGACGTCGGCACCACGTACCCGAAGCCGCTGCCGGTGCCGGCGATGACGCCGGCCGTGAGATAGAACATGGTCAAAGACGACGTGTAGCTGGCGAGGAACAAGCCGAGACTGAAGAGCGTGCCGCCGATCCACGAAGGGCCCGCCATTATCGGAGACGCTGATCGCGACGCGGTAGTTGAGCGGCGAGAGCAGACGCAGGTTGTGCTTGATCCGAATCGTGTGGCTGTTGACGGTAAACGGCGAGCTCTCGAGGTAGATGTAGTAGATCCCGCCGGCGTCGCCGTTCACCGGCGCTGACTGGAGGTACGAATAGCCGCGGCTGTCCGTCACGTACCGCGAGAGGAATTTTTCGTCCCGGGTGTAGCCGATCAGCTCGTGCAGCTTGAACGGCCCGGCCGGGCCGCTCGCGGTCGTGTCGGCCTCGAAAAAGCGATCGTCGATCTTCTTATATATGGTTGTGCCCGTGATACGGCCCGACGGTCCCAGCGGGCCCTCCGGCACGTCCCATTCGAACGTCCACGCGCCGGGAAAGTACGCGCTGAAATCGAGAGGCGGGGCGACGTCGCCGGGACGCGTCGGGCGTCCCAGGTCAGGCATCTGCCCCTTCGGCATCGGCTGCTGGACCTGCAATGGCGAAGGCGGCGCCGCGAGCAGCGCGATGCTCAGGACGCCGGCAGTCAGCGTCGACCTCGTGGGATCACCCATCACGTGGCGCAGTTTACCGCACGTCGCGCGGCAACGTGCGGCAGACCCGTTAGAACTTGAATTGCAACCCGATCCGCACGATGCGCGGCTGCAGGATGCTCGTGGGCGTGCCGCCTGAGTTCGGATCCGACGACAAGAACGGCGCGACCGTTCTTGAACGTATTCGGAACCTGCACGAAGGTTTCCTGATGACGACGCCGGCAATCGTGCTTTGCGCCAACGCGTATGTGGACGTGAGAACGAACCAGAGCGCGGCGGCGGCGAGTGACCGGAACGAACCCTGGCTGGTCATGGGCGAGGTCTCCTTCAGTGGCCGTGTACACCAAACTCTGAGGACACGAAGATCAAGCCGCCCGGGGCGAACTCCAACCGCAACTACCCCGCGTAGATCAGCGTATACCCACGCTCCTGCGCGCGCGTCACGGCGACGACGCCGGCCGAGACGAACCGGCTGCCGGCCACATTGCTGCTGGTGCAGTCCTTGTAAATCGCCTCGGCGCTGGTGCCGAGGACCTTCGCCGCTTCTCCACTGAAGAAATGCGTGGCCATGTCGCAAATCGCCACGTGGGTTCCGCGCTTGATGACGTCGCTCAACGTGTTGCCGAGGTTCGGCAGCGACAGCCCGTACGCGGGCGAGTTGTAGAGATTCGTGACCGGCGGCTTTTGCGTCTTCGGATCGGAGAACTTGAGCATCTCGCCTGCCACGGGCCCGTACTTGGCCCAGAACGCGTCGCCGAACGCCAGCGGCGTGGCGAAGTGGCGCATGCAGATCACGATCGCCAGATCGGACTCGCCGAGCGTGTAGGCGGCGTTGTTCGCCACGTACAGGTTGTTGGCGTACAGAATCGCCTCGCCCGCGCCGTTCGCCGTCACGGCATCGATGATGACCCGATGCTTCCCCGGGCGATCAAGCCAATTGTCCTGCGCGTGGCGCGTGGATCGAAACGGCGTGGCTGCCGGCCGCGTCTGGGCCGACGCGGTCGCGACGCCGCCGCCAAAGGCGGTCACTGCCGCGCCGAGCCGTGACATGAAACTGCGTCGTGTCGTGTCTTGCATGAATCCTCCGTTGAGCGTGGGAGCGCGTCGCGCCATGATACTCGCACGGACCTTGCCCCGGGCTGCGGACGCGCGTTACGGTCCACTGGTCCGCAGCGGCTGTACCTGTGGATGGCATGGCTCACTTTGTTGCCTTCACCTGACGACTTCAGACGCATACACACCGCCTGGCGTCAACCGAAGGCGGTCAATTTCAACAAAGCAAGTCTTAAGGCCTTTGCAGGGGTTGTTCTCGGCGTTAACTTCGTCCGTTTGTTCCCGGGTCAGTCGATCAGACAGTGCCTTTTTCTCCGCCTCCGTGAAAGGCCGGCCGTTTGTGTTTTCTTGAACGGCGATGAGATTGTCGACCCGCGCTTGGACGAGCGATGCAGATGCCGTCACGAGCGTGTAGCGCCAGACGCGCCCCGTAGCCGTGTCGACCATGAATACTGTGCCTTGGTTCTCTGACAGAAGTTGAAAGCGACCCGATGGTGACGGTGTGGTCGACGTCGAACGCGGAGGTGCCTGAGCCTGCGAAATCGCCGGTACGACGCTAACCACGGCCAGCAGGAGTCCAACTGCCACGCCGACTCTGAACTTCGTTCGCATCGCATCTTCCCGTTGTTGTTCTGCGGGTTCTAGGATCTTGATGAGGCGATGACTCCCACGATTAAGGCACATCTTGGTCGCGGCTTTCCTCGTGTCGAGCGGGACTTCCGCCGCTTGCCTGAGAAACTCACCGCGGGTCATGCGTTTGCCTTTCCGTCTGTTCGCGCTCAACGACCACGAGACTCGCCAACCGCACCCGAATCAGGTCCGAGATCTTCTTTGCGCGAGTCTCAAAATCGCCCCGTGCGACGCGTCGCTGTTTGTAATAGTCCGGAGTGTCCTTAGGGTTCTCGGTGCGTGCAAGCGTAATCTCGGTTCGGACAGCAGTCACGGCGTCCGACAGTTCTCGATAAATGTCTTGCTGGTAAAACGGACTCTGATTGTCAACGACTTCGACGAACCTTCCGAATCGCGGAAGAATCAACTCATTGATCCGTTTTTCATACTGCATGTCATCTTCGTGGTCGCGATCCCGCCAAGACAACCCTTCGAGCACCGACCGCAGATCGGCAACTGCCTTCCAAATGTCTGAAAGTGCCGTGAATTCCTTCTCGAATTGAACACGATGCACATATGTCGAACGATCGAGATGTGCTTGTAGTCGTTGCTGAGTCCTCTCGATATCGGCCTTCAGCCTCTCGACGTCCTGCTGATAGTTGTTCTTGACCTTTTCGAGATGAGCCGCGTACTCGGTGCGGTCCTGCTCAAGCAGCCTGTTCACCCAAATCTTCGACAGGAAGCTCGCAGCGCCGAGCCGCAGCGAAGGGCATGACACCAACGGTCTTCTGCCCTGCCCCTCGCATCCAATTGGTCGATGCATTAAGCGCTGCGACTTGGGCGTAGTGGTTTGTAAGGCCTCTCTGCTTGTTCGGCGCCTTCAGCGTTCTGCATTTGCGGATTGGCCGCCGAACCGCCGGAGGTCAGCCCGCAACTCTCTCGATTAAAGAAGGTAACCGACTGAGGATCAGACGATCGAGCTGCACTTTCGTCTTGGCATTGTCTATGTCGATCCCGACGAGGTTGCCAGCGGCATCGTAGTCAAGGACGACACCTTCCGACACTTCGCGGCTCTCGGCGCTCGGCCGCTCGGAGAGGTCAATGTACAGCGAGTCGGTTTCCGGGTAGTAGTTGACCTTCATGGCTTGAACCGCCGATCTGGAAATGCGTTGTGAATCGTCACCTTATCCTCCAGCGTGACAACACGGAGGAACCGCCCATCGAGTTCCGCAACTCAACCCAAAACCGGTGACGGTGAACCGGTACTCCGCCACAGGACGAGAATACCCAAGAACCTCTGGAAGTCGCGCGACGTCGCCGGAATCGCTCGACTGATGAAAGGCTCGCACTACAACTTCACGCCTCGGCGGGTCCGAAAGGACCCGCCCTACAAATCTCAGCGTGACTGTTTCGGGAGGGCGAAGCTCAGAATCAGGTCGCCGCCGCGACGGCCGCGCTCGCCGCCACCCGACGCGACGGTCACGAATTCTTCGCCGTTCACCATATATGCCGCGGGTGATGAAAACACGCCGCCGCCAGTGTTGAATCTCCAGAGCAGGCCACCGGTCTTCGCGTCGTACGCAAAGAAGTAGCCTGCGACGTTGCTGCCCGTGCCGACGAACACGACGCCGCCGGAGGTGACGACCGAGCCCGCCTGCC
>JACPZV010000004.1 GCA_016195295.1 Acidobacteriota bacterium | reverse complement strand
TCCACCGGCTGGTCGTCGTCCATCTTCAGATCGACGATGCCGTTCTTGCCGAAGGCGGCGGCCGGAATGCCGGTCTTCGCGTCGAGCGCGACCATCTGGTAACCGGGCGTGACGTAGACGATGCGCGCGCCCTGGCCGCCGCTGCCGGGCCAGTAGGCGAGGCCGCGGCCCGAGAGCAGCCGCGGCGCCGATTCGCCGCGCTTGCCTTCATTCTCGCTGTGCATCCAGAGCATCTCGCCGGTGGCCGCGTCGAGCGCGACGACGGCGCGGCGCGTGCCGATCGTCGTGTACACGATCCCGTCGACCATCAGCGGCGTGCCTTGGAAGTTGAACTCGGGCCGCGGGCCGAGCGCGTCGCCCTTGAACCGCCACGCGACCTCGAGCTTGTTGAAGTTGTCTTTGGTGATCTGGTCAAGTGGTGAATACCGAGTGCTCGCCAGATCGCCTCCGTAGGTGGTCCACTCGCCGGGCTTGGTCGTGGCCTTGCTCTGGCCGAGCAACCCCGCCGTCATCCAGACGAGCGCGCACGTCACGGACGCGGCGCCAAGCACGAGACGAAGCCTTCGCTGCATCATTGTTAAGATCCTCAAATCCTCAAATCCTGAAATCCTCAAATCCTCAAATCCTGACATCCTCACGTTGGGGGTGAAAATTTTGGCGCCCATCATATCCCGGTTTGCGCCCGCGCCGACCGGCTTCCTTCACCTTGGGCACATCGCGAATGCCCTCGACGTGCGGAGACATTTATTCACACGCGCTGAGCGCGTTGCGGCGCGAGGGTCTGGTTGACGCGAGTAGGCCGGGTCCTTCTGGACCCGGCAGTCAGGCGGGTCCGAAAGGACCCGCCCTACAAGACGCGACCGAGGACGTGCCGCGTCTTTTCGCGTATCATCCCAAGCCATGAACACACACCGATTCGTCTTCGTCTGTGGACTCCTCGTGGCGTCCGGCATTGCGGTCGTGCCGGCCCAGCGCGCGGTCGTGACGGCGCAGACGGCTCCGGCCGCATTCACTTCACACGCCGAGTGTTCGCACCTCGTGATGCTGAGGCTTCCCGACGTGAAGGTGACGGAGGCCGTCAGCGTGCCAACCGCGGACAAGGGCAACGTCCGCGCGCCGCACTGCCGCGTGGACGGCGTCATCGGCGCGGAGATTCGCTTCGAGCTTCTGCTGCCCGAACAGTGGAATCACAAGCTGACGATGGGCGGCGGCGGCGGGTTCGTCGGCAGCCTGCAAAACGCCATCGAGTCGAGCGTGAACGGCGGGTACGCGACGGTCGGCACCGACACCGGCCACAAGGGCGGGGCGACGGACGCGTCGTGGGCGCTCAACAACCTCGAGCGTCAACTCAATTTCGGCTACCTTGCAGTCCATCGGACCGCGGAGGTCGCCAAAGCGATCGTCGCGAGCTACTACGGCGGCGCGTCGACCCGAAACTATTTTCTCGGCTGCTCGCGCGGCGGCGGTCAGGCGCTGATGGAAGCGCAGCGTTTCCCGGACGACTTCGACGGCGTGGTGGCCGGAGCGCCGGCGTTCGACTGGACGGGCCTGGGCGCGCAGATGGTTCGAAACGCGCAGGTCGCGTATCCCGACTCGCGCAACATCGCGGCCGCGCCGTTTTCGCAGGAGCAGCTGAAATTCGTCGAGACGAAGATCCTCGAGGCGTGCGACGCGCTCGACGGCGTGAAAGACGGGCTGATGGAGGATCCCCGGCGCTGCACGTTCGATCTCAACACGATCGCGACGTGCCCGGGCGATCAGGCGGGACCGCAGTGCCTCACGAAATCCCAGCACGGCATGCTGAACGCGTTGTACGAGCCGACGACCAATCGTGACGGCGTGATTTATCCCGGCCAGCCGTTCGGCGGCGAGGGCGAGGCGCAGGGATGGAAGGCGTGGATCACCGGGCCGAATCCGCAGTTGATGTTGCAGAAAGCGCCGGCCCTGCGCTTTGCGTTCGGCACGGCGTTCTTCAAGTTCCTGGTGTTCAACGATCCCGCGTGGGATTACAGCCGTTACGATCTCGACAACCTGAAGAAAGACACGCAGCTGACCGCGACGTTCATGAACGCGACGAGCGCCGATCTCGATGCCTTCAAGGCGAAGGGCCACAAGCTGCTGCTGTGGCACGGCTGGTCCGATCCCGCGCTGACCGCGCTCGCCAGCGTGCGCTATTACGAACAAGCGCAGGCGAGGGACGCCACTCTGCGCGACTACTTCCGGATGTTCATGATGCCGGGCATGCTGCACTGCATCGGCGGGCCGGGTCCAGATACCGCGGACTGGACCGAGACGATTGACGGCTGGGTGGAGCGCGGCAAGGCGCCGGATCGCGTGATCGCGCGCAAGACCGCCGGCGGCCCTGGGGGAAATGTCACGCGCACGCGTCCGCTGTGCCCGTACCCACAGCGCGCGACGTACACGGGCAGCGGCAGCATCGACGCGGCCGAGAATTTCGTGTGCCGTCAGCCGTGAGCAGCGAAGCTGGATCGCGGCGCGTGTGGCCACGAAGGCACGAAACCACGAAGAAGAACGAGGAAAGAATAACCACGGAGGACACGGAGTACACAGAGGACAAGAGGCGCCGGACGGGATTCGATGGGCGTCGCGCAGCGACGCGCGCGCCCGGATCCGGTCCGATGCACGAATCGGGTCGACGAGTGCAGTGATTCGCGCATCGGACATAACATCGTCTTTCAGCCGCTGACCGCCGCGAACAGGCCGGCAGGCAAATTCGAAATCTTCGCCGACGGGTTCGCGGGCAGGATGCCGCTGGCCAACCCGACCGACGCGGTCGCGCGCCCCGGCGGTCTCGGGCAGGGCCCGGATGGATCGCTTTACGTGACCGAGGATGTAAAAGGCAGGATTTGGCGCATCCAGTACAAGGGGAAATGAGAATCTGAAATCTGAAGTCTGAAATCTCCCGGTCGATCGCTTCGCGCAAGGGCACGTGACAGCAGGGATTCTCCCTGCAGGAGGGACTGGAAATGTCAGCACTCTCTCTCGGCACCGTCCGGCGTTGGAGTCTCGGGATTCTCGCGCGCGTCGTCTTGTGCGGCACCGTCAGCGCGGCGCTGGCGGCGTGTTCGAGCGGAGGCCAGGCGCCACAGGCGGCCAATGCGCCGATCGCCGTGCAGACCTCACAGATGTTCGTCACGGTCGAGAACAAGGCCGGTCTGCCGTTGGTCGACGTCGACGTGGCCATCCTGCCCGTGGGCGGCCCGGCGGTGTTCACGAAACTCGTCGAGCGCATAGAAAATGGCGAGAAGCGCGACTTGTCGCTTGGGGACTTCAGCCAAGGCGGTACGACCTTCAGCCTGCGTATCATGCGTCCGAAAACGGTCCGCGTGAGGGCCAAGGATGTGGTCGGCAAGACGTACGAAGTAAGCGTCCCGTGGTGAGCCCATTACCCACTTACCCAACTACTCACTTACCCAATTCGGCGAAGCGAGTCCTCCTCGTCACTGGCGGCAGTCGCGGCATCGGCGCGGCGACGGCGGAGCTCGCCGCCGAGCGGGGCTACGCGGTGTGCGTGAACTTCAGAAAGAATCAAGCCGCGGCCGAAGCGGTCGTCGCGACGATCGAAGCCGGAGGCGGCACGGCCGTCGCCGTTCAGGCCGACGTTTCATCCGAACCCGACGTCCTCCAATTGTTCGAAACCGTCGACGCGCGTCTCGGGCCGCTCGCGGCGCTTGTCAACAATGCGGGCGTGCTCGAGCGGCAGACGCGCGTCGAGCACGTCGACGCGGCGCGCCTGCAGCGCGTGTTCGCGACGAACGTGACGGGCGCGTTTCTCTGTGCGCGCGAAGCCGTGAAGCGCCTGTCGACCGCGCACGGCGGCGCGGGCGGCGCCATCGTCAACGTGTCGTCGCGCGCGGCGCAGCTCGGCGCGCCAGGCGAGTACGTCGACTACGCGGCGTCGAAGGCGGCGCTCGATGCGCTGACGATCGGATTGGCGCGCGAGGTCGCGGGCGAAGGAATCCGCGTGAACGGCGTACGCGCCGGCATCATCTACACCGACATTCACGCCGACGGCGGCGAGCCCGACCGCGTCGACCGGCTGGGCCCGACGCTGCCGATGAAGCGCGGCGGCCACGCGATCGAAGTCGCGCGCGCGATCCTCTGGCTGCTGTCCGACGAAGCGTCCTATTCGACCGGGACGTTTATCGACGTCGCCGGGGGCAGATAGAACGCTGAATTGGGTAAGTGGGTAGTTGGGCAAGTGAGTAATCGCCGCCTGCGCCATTACGCACGTACCTAACTACTCAACTACCCAATTCACGCGTCGCGGTGGACGGTCGCGGGAGAAAACGCCGGCAAGCAGACCGCGACGTACTCCGCGCCCTCAGGGCCGGGCGTGCTGTAGCGGATCCATTCGCCCGGCGCTGTGACGACGGCCTGTCCCGCCTGCACGTCCATCACGCCACCCTTGTACTCCACGCGGACCATCCCGCGCAGGACGACCGTAATCTCCTCGAACTCGGGACGCTGGCCCGGCTCCAGCCAGCCGCTGGGCGACGTCATGCGCGCGATGCTGACCTGCGCGTGGCCGGAATTGACGCGACCGGCGAATTCCTCGATGCGCTTCGGTTTCGTGCCCGCGGCCGCGACGACGGCCGGCGCTGCGATAAGTTTCGGCATAGGGAATGTAGGCCGGGTCCTGTGGACCCGGCGGTGTGGCGGGTCCGAAAGGACCCGCCCTACAGGAATCCAAAGTATAGACTTATCCCACGATGAAGATCTGCGCGAACATCCTCGAAGCGATCGGCGACACGCCGATGGTTCGCATCAACCGCATCACGCGCGGCGTGATCGCGGGCACGGTCCTCGCCAAGCTCGAAACGTTCAATCCCGGCAATTCGATCAAGGACCGCATGGCCGTGAAGATGATCGAGGACGCCGAGCGCGCCGGGCTCCTCAGGCCGGGAGGCACGATCATCGAGGGCACGTCCGGCAACACCGGCATGGGCCTCGCCATCACGGCTGTCGTCCGCGGCTACAAGTGCATCTTCACGACGACGGACAAGCAGTCGAAAGAAAAAATCGACGCCCTGAAGGCGTTCGGCGCCGACGTCATTGTCTGTCCGACCAACGTCGAGCCCGACGATCCACGCTCGTACTACTCGGTGTCGTCGCGTCTGGAGAAGGAGACGCCCAACTCGTGGAAGGCGAATCAGTACGACAACCTGTCGAATTCGGAAGCGCATTACGAGCAGACCGGACCGGAGATCTGGGATCAGACCGACGGAACGATCACGCATCTGGTCGTCGGCGTCGGCACGGGCGGCACGGTGTCGGGCGTCGGCCGCTACCTCAAAGAGCGCAATCCGACCATCAAAGTCTGGGGCATCGATACCTACGGGTCCGTCTTCAAGAAGTACAAAGAGACCGGCGTCTTCGACAAGCACGAGATCTATCCGTACATCACCGAAGGCATCGGCGAGGACTTCCTGCCGAAGAACGTCGACTTCTCGGTGGTCGACCACTTCGAAAAGGTCACCGACAAAGACGCGGCAATCATGACGCGCCGCATCGCGCGCGAGGAAGGGATTTTCGCCGGCAACTCGGCGGGCTCGGCGATGGCGGGACTGCTGCAGCTGAAAGATCACTTCACCAGCGACGACGTGATCGTCGTGATCTTCCACGACCATGGGTCGCGCTACCTCGGCAAGATGTTCAACGACGACTGGATGCGCGAGAAGGGGTTCATCGAGACGCACGGCATGGCGGCGCGCGATCTGGTCGCGACGGGCCTCTCGGGCGAGCTCTTCTCGGTGGAATCGAACGAGCCGGTCGAACACGCGGTGCGCGTGATGGGCGAGCACGACTTCTCGCAGATCTCGATCACGCGCGACAAGCGTCTCGTCGGGTCGCTCAACGAGACGCACCTCTACGAGGAGCTGGTCCGCAATCCGGAGATCAAGAAGGACCGCGTGGAGTCGATCATGCAGCCCGCGTTTCCCTTCGTCGACGTGTCGACGCCGGTCGATCTGCTGTCCACGATGATCACGCCGCACAACCCGGCGGTGCTGGTGCGCGACTTCAAGACGGATAAGACCTTTATCATCACGCGATCGGATCTCATCCGCGTGTTGTGATCGGTGTGGGGTTCGGAAACCGGCCCACCGTACGTAGGCCGGGTCCTTCTGGACCCGGCGAATCTGGCGGGTCCGAAAGGACCCGCCCTACAACTCTCCGTTATCGGCGGCTGGCCCGCGGTGGCGCCGTGCTCGATCGCACGGTCAACGTGTGGGGCAGGGTCACCGACTCGGGCGGCGTCGCGTCGTTGGCGAGGATCTCCAGCAGCAGCCGCACCACACCCTCGCCGATCGCGCGCATGGGCTGGGCGATCGTCGTCAGCGGCGGGTCGATGCAGCGGGCAAACCGGATGTCGTCGAAGCCCACGATCGACACGTCGAG
>JACPZV010000423.1 GCA_016195295.1 Acidobacteriota bacterium | reverse complement strand
CGGGCGCGCCTTGTCGAAGACAAATCGCCGCAGATGCGCCAGATCCGAGTCGCGCCGCGCGCCATCCGGCCGTTCGCCGACCGTGCCGCTCATCGCGGCGAGCGCGTTCAGCGCGAAGTGATCGCCGCTCGGGACCGTGGCCAGCACGTCTGGCGAACGGTCGATCAGCGCCGCGACGAATTCCTGCTCCGCGCGCGAATCCAACGGCACGTCGAGCAAGACGATCGGGAGAGCCGCCCACCTGACGCGGCCGTCGCGACACGCTCCGGCGGCGAGATGAAACAGCGCCGCACGGTCGTCGACGGCCGCGCGATCGAGTTGCGCTTCGAAGCGCGCGAGTAGCTGACCGATGTCGTGCAGGGCGGATCCTGACGCGGCGCCGGGTCCAAAAGGACCCGGCCTACTGCCTGTCGCTCCGCCGGGTCCGAAAGGACCCGACCTACTTTCCATCTGTAGGGCGGGTCCTTCTGGACCCGCCTGACTCGTCAGCCTGTCGCTCGAAATCCCGGCGAGCCGCAGCTCGTGCAGCGTTCGCGCGAGCGCTTTCGGAAAACCAGGCATGGACGCCACGGGCGCGAAATATTCGAGATCAGCGGCGGCGAGCGCATCGAACACGGCGCGCGCGGCAATGGCTTCCGCGCCCGCCTGACTCCCTGGCGCTCGGCGTCCGGCGTTGATCGCACTGGCGGCCGCTCGGGCGGCCACTTCGGTCAGGCTGAACCGATGGAGACCGAACGTCGCGCCCGCGCCGCGCGCGATCGCGCGCGCGAGGTCGTCCGCCGCGCCGCGCGAGGCGCCGACGATGACGAGTTCAGAAGCGGGAGGACGTCCGGCGAGGAAGCGCTTCGCGGCGTCGAGCCGTGAGGCCGCCGACGTGGAAGTGACGACGTGCAGCATTCAGAACCTCCGGTCGCCATGCCGGGATAACGGCACCGGGCGCTTCGCCCCGGCGAAAGTTGAAACCGAAAACTTCAACGCTTACTTTTCAGTTTTGACTTTTCAGTTTTCAGTTTGACGTCGTAGTACCCGTCGACCGTTTCCACCACCAGCGGCGCCTCGAAGACGAACCCGAGGCTCGCGGCCGTCAGGACGGCGGTCTTCGGTCCGTCGCGGGCGACGCGCCCGCGCTGCAGCAGAATCACGCGCGCGATCTCCGGAATGATTTCGTCGACGTGATGGGTGACGAGCAGCAGTGTCACGCCCTGTCGCGCCAGCCCCCGAATCTGCTCCATGAAGTGATGGCGCGCGACGAGGTCCAGCCCGCGCGTCGGCTCGTCGAGCACGAGCGCCTTCGGCCGATGGGCGAGCGCACGCGCGATCAACACCCGCCGTGCCTCGCCCGTCGACATCGTCGCGAGCGGCGTCATGGCGAGATGCGCGGCGCCGACGCGCTCGAGCGCATCACTCGCCTTCTGCCGCATCGCCGCGGTCACGCGCTGATGCGCGAACACGCCATGGCTCGCGAAGAAACCCGAGAGGACCGCCTCCAGCCCGCTGATGACGCCGTTCGAGTTCCCGTGCACGAATCGATCGTGCAGGTCGGCGGAGACGATCCCGAGTTGCGATCGCAGCGCGAACACGTCCCAGCGATCGCGCCCGAACACGCGAATGGGCGCCGCGCCGTTCTCCGCCGCGAGCGGATAGAGCTGCAGCGTCAGCAGCTTCATCAGCGTGGACTTCCCGGAGCCGTTCGGGCCGAGGAGTGCGGTGTGCTCGCCGGCGTGAATGGACAGCGTGAGCCTGTCGAGGACGCGGGCCTCGCCCAGGAGGACGGTGGCGTCGGTCAGCTCCAGCAGCGGCGCGCTCACTGGCGTGCATCGACTGTCGGCACGCCGTAGCGTGCGAACACGGCGTCGGCGGTCACGACCGTCAGACCCTCCGCGTCGGCTTGCGCAATGAGCATGCGATCGAACGGATCGGCGTGATGCGGAGGCAGCGCCCGCACGGCCAGCGCATGGGCAAGGCTTACAGCGAGAGGCTGGAAGCGGCTGCGCGCCATTTCCCGGGGCAGGCACACCTCCGGGGGCTCGGAGAGATCGAGCCGTCCGAGCGCGACTTTTATCGCAATCTCCCACGCGCTCGCGGCGCTGATCCAGACGACGGCGCCGGCGGCTTCAATCGCGCCGCGCGCGCGCCGCCCAAGCTTGCGATTGCCTTCAAGCCACCAGATCAGTGTGTGCGTATCGAGGAGCAGCGTCACTTCTTGACGCCGAACGCGCGAGCGATCGCCGCAGGCAGCGGCGCATCGAACGACGCGGACATCCGAATCTTGCCCTTCATCGCGCCAAACCCGCGGCGCCGGCCCCGGCCTGTCACCGGCACCAACCGGACCAGGGGCTTCCCCGCCTTGGCAATCACGATGTCTGCACCGGAGGCGGCCTCGTCCACGAGGCGCGACAGATGGGTCTTGGCGGCGTGAATATTGACGGCCTTCATTGAACTAAGGTTAGTTTAACACACCAAGAAGGCACGCCACTAGCCCGGCGTCAGCGCGCTCAGCAGGCGGTCGATGTCCTCCTGCGTGTTGAACACCGAGACCGCGAGCCGCAACCGGCGCTCGTTCTCGATGATCGTCGCCGTGATGCGCCCCTGCTTCAGCTTTCTCGCGGTGGCGGCCACGTCCTTCAGTTCGAAGGCGACGATTGGTGTCTCGTTGCCCTTCGGCGTCACGGACCGATAGTCTCTGGCGGGCAGCTCCTTCTGCAGGCGATCGGTGAGCTGACGCGCGTGCGCGCGGATGTTCTCGAGCCCAAGGCGCTCGATGTACTGGAGCGACGTGTACGCGCAGAGCGCCAGGGCGTTCGGGAACGTGCCGGTTTCGTACTTCGCGGCGCCCGGCAGCGGCTCCCACGTGATCCCGACGCGATCGAAGTTGGCGATCTGCCGGTGCCCGTACCTCGTCGTCGGGACGACCGTGTCTTGAAGATCTTCGCGGACGTACAGGAAGCCAAAGCCGCGCTCGCCCATCAACCACTTGTACGTGGCCGTCGACCCGAAGTCGATGCCCATCGCGCGGACGTCGATCGGGACGGCGCCCGCCGCCTGTACCATGTCGGCGAACACGTACGCGCCGTGCGCGTGCGCAAGATCGCTGATCGCCCGTGCGTCGTGCAGGTAGCCGTTGACGTTCGACACGAGCGCCATCGAGACCAGCCGCGTCTTGCCGTCGATCGCGCGCTCCATGTCGCGGATGTCGATGGCCCAGTCGCGATGCTTGACGACCCGCAGCTCGAGTCCCTTCGCTTCGAGCGACTTGTACATGTAGAGTGACGTCTCGAAGTGCAGCTCGTCGAGCACGACGTTGCCCCCGCGCCGCGCCAGGTCCATCCCCATCACGACGATGTTCTCGCCGTCGGAGGTGTTCTGGACGAAGGCGATCTCGTTCGGCTTCGCGCCGATCAGCTGGGCGAAGCGGCGCTTGAGATCCGCCTGCTGCTCCGCGCCGAAGTCGGCACGGCCCTCGCCGCCGCCCTTCGTGCGAAAGGCGATGTGCTGCTCGAGCGCGCGCGCGGCGGGCAGGCTCATGGGATGGATCGCCGCCGAGTTCAGGTACGTCTCGGCCGAGGCGATCGGAAAGTCCGCGCGCACGGACGGAGGAATCCCTGAGTCAGCCGCAATCGCCAAGCGCGCCGGCCGCGCGGGGATCGCCAGAGCCGCAGCGCTCATCAGAAATTCACGGCGATCAATGGACATGTCGTTCTCCTTCCAACTTCTACCTTCTGCCTTCTGCCTTCTAACTTCCGCGTCAGCGAATCCGCCATCCGTTCACTGGTCCACCGTGAAAGAATGACGCGGGCGTCATGACGCCGTCCTTCTTGAAGACCTGGCCGCCCATGCCGCCGATGATGATCCCGGAGTTGATGATGGTCGGTCCCGGAATCCACTTCGTCAGGACGCGGCCGGCTTCCGGGTCGAGCAGCCGCCCTGCGCGGATGGCGGTGACTGCCGACGGCGTCTGCGCCTGAAGCGTGATGCCCAGCAGCGCGCCGAGAGCGAAGAGACACAAGACACGACGCATACGATCCTCCGGCGGGTCCGAGAGGACCCGCCCTACGTCTCGCCTACCCGCCCCACCTGTCCTACCCGCCCTATCTGTCCTGGTTCCCGGCGGTCGTGGTGACTTTTCCTCCCGCCGCGCGGGTCCATTGCTTGAACCAGCTCATCATGTAGAGCTGCGTGCGGATGTAATTGGACGGCCGGGACCCTGTGCCGTGATACTCGTCGTTGAACTCGATGAGCTTCACCGGCACGCCGCGCACCTTCAGCGCGGCGTAGTACTCCTCGGTCTGGGGCATCGGCGTCCGCCGATCCAGTACGCCCGTCATCAGCAGCGTCGGCGTTGTCACCTTCCCGACCGACATCAGTGAAGAGTGAGACAGCCACTCCTTCGGATCGTCCCAGAACGGTTTTTCGAAGAAGCTGTACGTGAAGAGCGGGATGTCGGTGTGCCCTGCCATGCTCATCCAGTCGATCACGGGGCACCGGACGGCCGCCGCCGCGAAACGATCGGTGTGCCCGATGACCCAGCTCGACAGCACGCCGCCGCCGCTGCAGCCGGACACGTACATCCGCGATGTGTCGATGTAACCCTTCCCGATGACGGCGTCGACGCCAGCCATCAGATCGTCGTAGTCAGGACCGGGATAGTTGTGATCGATGCCGTTCGCGAACGCGCTGCCGTAGCCGGTGCTGCCGCGCGGGTTCGTGTAGAGCACGACGAAGCCGTTCGCCGCGAAATTCTGGAACATGTAGTTGAACGCGACGTTGTACATGGAGAACGGCCCGCCGTGAATCTCCATGATGAGCGGGTACTTCTTCGACGCGTCGAACGCCGGCGGCTTGACGATCCAGCCCTGCGCCTTCGCATTGCCGGTCGACGTGTAGGTGATCTCTTCCGTCTTTGCGAGCTGCTTGCCTTGCAGCACGTCGCCGTTGACGTCGGTGAGCTTCGTGATGTTGATGACAGGGCCGGGCGAGCGCAAGCTGTAGCGCACCACGTCCTGCGGATGATCGAAGTCTGCCGACGTGCCCGCCGCGACGAGATCACGCGAGGCGGAGTCGAGCGTCAGCACGTGCGTGCCGGTCGTCACCGCCCGCACGCCGCCGGTGATGGCCGCGAACTGCACGTTGCGCGAGCCGTGATCCTCAACGTCGAAGTACACGCCGCTGCCATCCGCCGTCCAGCGCAGCGTCATCGGATCGCGATCGTAGTCGCCGCTGATCTTGCGCATGCCGTCGCCGCCAATGTTGACCACGTAGAGGTCGCTGACCGTGTGCGTGTGACCTGACGGCGCGTACCCCGTGAACGCGACGACTTTCCCGTCCGGCGAGACGGCGGGACGGCCCCAGTCCCCGGCTTTCGTGACGAGATCGCGAATCGCGCCGCTCGCGACGTCGACGACGAACAGCGAAGACGATTCGTACTTCGCGTCCGCGTCCTGCGCGGAATTGCCGTTGAAGACGATGGACTGGCTGTCGGGCGTCCAGTCGATGGACGCGCCGCCACGGAGTTCGCCCGCCCCAACGTTCAGCCGACCCGTCGTCAGCTCACGCGGGGTGCCGCCCTCGGCCGGCACGACGTGGAGGCGCATCGCGCCGTCTTCAATGAAGCCGACCTGATCCTGCCGGAAGTGCAGCGTGTCGACGATGCGCGGCGCCGGCGTCCACTTCGCGCCCTTGGGTTCGCTGGGCATGCTGATCGACCACTTCGGCGGTTCGGCGACGAACATCGAAAAGGCGATCGACTTGCCGTCGGGCGACCACTTCGCGTTGCGCGGCGCTTCGGTGACGTGCGTCACCTGCGTCGCCGGCCCCTCGAGGTCGACCCAGCGGACGAAAATCTGCGGGCCCTTCGGCTCGCCCTCCGCGAGGTACATGACGCGCTTGCCGTCCGGCGCCCAGCGGGCACTCGATCCCTTCACGAAGAACCGGTGCTGCGAGGCATCGGCGTTCACGATCCAGATTTCAGATTCCCACTTGTCGTCGAGCGTGTTGACGTGCTGCCGCGTGTAAACGATCCGGGAGCCGTCCGGGGAGATCTGCGCGTCGCTGACGCGCTCCCAGTCGAGATAGTGCTCCGTCGTCAGGAGCGTCGCCGAGCGCGTTTCCTGGGCGCGCAGCGCCGCTCCCGCCGCCGTCACCGCCACGGTTACCGCCACGCCGAGCGCCATCGTCAGCGAGGTGAATTTGGTCACGGCATCCTCCTCCAAAAACAAGTAGGGCGGGTCCTTTCGGACCCGCCCCGTGCCGGGTCCAACGGACCCAGGCCTCACTCCGCCGGGTCCGAAAGGACCCGGCCTACAGATTCCTACTGGCCGCCCGCGGTCGTCGTCCGCGATCCCGTCGCGCGCTGCAGGCCCTGCACCGACGCGCGGCGATTCGGCGTCCGCAGGAGCGACTGCTCGAACTGCGCGGCCGCGTCCTTCGCGCGGTTCATCGAGAGCAGCAGATCGCCGTACAGCTCGAAGGACGGCTTGATGGGCTCCGTCGGACCCGACGGGGCGTCGAGCGCCATCTCGATCGCCGTCGCCTCCTTCAGCAACTTCTCGGCGGTCGCCGGGTCTTTCTGCGCGACGGCGATCTCGGCCGCGACTTCCTTTTCCATTATGGAAAACGGCCGCGCGCGGTACGCGTTCGATCCGGACTCGGCCTGCGTGCGCATCGCGGTCAGCTTGTCGAGCGCCACCTTCGCGGTGGTGAGATCGCCGAGGTGCGCGGCGCTCAATCCCGCCGCGAGCACGTACGCCGCGCTGCCGTCGTAGCCGGGCGCGCCGCCGTCTCTCACGGCGCCGCCAGGCAGCGCGAGCGGCTCCCACTTCGCCGTCTCGACCACTTGTCGCGCGTTCATCGCCGCGTAGCCGTCACGCACGCGCGGGCTCGTGTCCTTGTCGGCCACGGCCTTCGCCGTCGCGAGCGCGCGCGCGGCGTCATCGAACTTGCCTTCCTGCAGATACGCGTACTGCAGCCACCCCAGCGTGTGGAAGTCTTCACGGCCGCGCGGCAATCCCTTCGCGGCGGCGAGATCGTCGGCGGCCTTGTAGGCCACGATGTTCGACGCGATCACGTCGTCCCACATGCCGAGCTGGACGAAGATGTGCGACGGCATGTGCAGCGCGTGCGCGGCCGACGGCGCGATCTTCGAGTAGGCGCGCGCCGCCGGCAGCGCGAGGATCGCGTGGTCCGGGTCGTCGAACGCGTGAATGATGTAGTGCGCGGCGCCCGGATGGTTCGGATGGCGCTGGAACACGCCCTCGACGATGGCCGCGGCCTGCATCGCGTTGCGGATGCTCTTGTCGCCGGGCCGCGCGGTGCCGAGAAGCGACAGCGCGTAGAAGGTCGCGATCTCGTCGTCGGCGGCGTACTTTTCATGGACGCGCTTCATCGCGTCGGCGTACGCGATGTCGCGCGTCAGCTTGTCGCCGGCGCCGAACAGCACTTCGATCGATTCGACGAGCATCCGCTCCTTGCCGGCGGGCGCTTTCGCCGACCGCGCGGCCGCCGTCGGCGCGAGCTTCTCCATCGCGCGCCGGGCCTTGGCCAGATCCTGCTCGGCCCACAGCGGATGGTTGTAGCTCATCGCCTCGCCCCAGTAGCCGAGCGCAAAATCCGGGTCCGCCTTTTCGGCCTGCAGAAACGCCTCGCCGGCGAGGTCGAACTCGAAATTGAAGAGGGCCTTGACGCCCGTCAGGAACGGCGCCTGCGCCGCGGGCTTGGCCGACGTCGGGAAGTTGATCGTGCCCAACTGGACGGCCGGCGCCTGCGCGCGGACCGCGCCGCTGAACGTGGAGAGCACGGCGAGAACGACCAACGCAACGCACGCTCGAAGTGTGGAGGTCACGGCATTTCCTTTTTCTCGCGCGGGGTCCGCCCCCACGCGGCAATACGCGTCATTTTACAACCGCTTTCAGCCCGGCGTCGTACATCGATCCATAGCGCAGGTATTGCCCGGCGGCGTCGCGGGGGTAGGTCACGCGCACCGACGTGACCGCGCCCTTGGCGTCGAACTGCGCCGTCAGCAGCGGGTTGACGCCGGCCCAATACGTCGGCAGATCGAGCGCCTTGAAGCGGGCCACCATCTGATCGCGAAGCGCCGTATCGAAGTGCACCCCGTACCGGTCGACGAGCGCTTTGATCGCCGCGTAGTCGCCCTCGGCCTTGATGCGCATCAGCTCGGCGAGCAACATCCCGACGCCTTGTCGCATCTTCTGATAGTCGGTCACGCGCATGTAGGCCTTGCCGCCTTGCGTGAAGCGCTCGATGGCGCCGGTCTTGTCGATGACGTAGTGGACGATCAACTGGCGGTTGCGCTGATGATCTTCTTCGATGCTGTCGCCGCGCGGGATGCGGCGCAGCTGCGTGAGCGCCACGCGCGCCGCCGAGTCGTACATCGTGCGCGCGACCGCGTCTTGATCGGTGATGAGGCCGAGCTCCTTGAGCTTCGGATCCCACACATTCCAGAGCGCCATCAGATCGGCGCGGGCCTCTTCCAGCGTCGAGAAGTACTCCTTGAGGAACGGCTCGGCGCCGCCTTTCACGCGGTCGCTCAGCTTGCCCGACCCGTGGCCGATCACCTCGTGCATCGCCGTCAGCAGATCTTCCGCCTGCTCGCCGTACTGCTCGGCGCGCGCGATCTCGTCGCGCGACACGACGAACTCGCCGAGCGTTTTGGTCGACCCCGCCGCGTTGAGGGCGTGACCGCTGCCGAGGAACAGGAAATTCTTCGTGCCGTACTTCTCGTGCACTTCATTTTCGTTCGGCAGGTTGTCGCCCACCGTCGAGATGTGGAAGTCGCCGGTTTCGATCAGCGTCTCGACCGCCTTGACGACGGGCGGCTGAAAGTCCTGCCGCTTGTACTTGGCGTCCCACGGCGCCTGCTGCTCGAAGTACGCCGCGTTCTGCGCCAGCTTGACGGTGGCATCGGTCACCGGCTTGTCGGTGATCGTGACGAAGCTCTGCGAGCTGCCCTTGGCGCCGCGCGCGTCGCGATACACTTCGATGAAGCCGTTCGCGAAATCGACCGCGGCGTCGTCGCGCACCCAGTCGAAGCCGAACTGCAGCCAGTCCGCGAACTCCCCGGTCCGATAGAACGTGATCAGGTCGTCGATGACCTTGGCCTGCGCGGGATCGGCGACGCCGCGCGCTTTCTCGAGATGCTCGATGGCTTTCTTCAGATAGACGGCATACAACCCGGCCGGCACGTTGCCGTCCGGCGTGCCCGCGCGATACACCTCCTCGCGCAGCGTGCCATCGCGGCCCTTCACGACTCGCGAGTTCAGCGCGTAGCGCTCGCGGAAGTTCTTCAGATCGGCGAGCGTCACGCCGCGATAGAACGTGTTCGCGCTCGCCTGGATGATGTCCTGCCCGGCCGGTGGATTCTTCGTGGTCACGGTCGGCTCGAAGGCCGGATCGACGAAGGCCGCGCGCAGCGCGTCGATTTCCTTCGCGACGGCATCGGCGGTCGCGAGCGGCGGCAAATCCGCGTACGCGGTCTTGAACGCGCCGTTGCTGTCGGCCTTGGCCGCCGCTTGCTTCAATTCATCGATCGTGAAGGTCGGCAGAAACTTCTGAGCCGTGTAGTCGTTGTGATTCCCGCGATTCGCCCAGAACAACAGGGCGTAGCTGCGAATCTTGGCGAGGGTGTCCGGCGCGATGCCCGACGAGTGCGCCATGATCTCTTCGAGCACGCGCTTCTGCCTGATGCCGAACTGCGAGAGCTGATCGTAAACGATGGGATCGATCGCGATCGACGCCTGCGACAACCAGTACGCCAACGCCTGCTGGCGCGCGGTGAGCTGGCCGAAGCTCGGCGCCTGCAGCTGCACGAAGCCCGTGTCGACGATGCGTTCGACGAGCGGGCTGGCTGGCGATGACGCCGGCGTCTGAGTGGACGCGCGCGCGGCCAAGAGCGACAGCAGACACGCGCCGAACAGAGCGGCTCGGGTTTTCATACGGCCTCCAGAAGGGAAGATCATTCCAGACGGGAATCGAATACCCGGGGAGAGTGCGAAGAAGAGCTGCGGACCAAGTGAACGTGAAGTCAACCGCGTTTTTTGGAACGAGCTTGCCGCTCTCCGAGCCAGTCCACTAAGCCCAGCAGCGAGACCCCAGCCAGGATAATGCCGAAGAACAAGAGAGCGCCGTTATAGGGCTCCACGATCACTTCCTCCGGAACCAAAGTGCCCACCCGAAGGCGGCGAACCAGACAGCGGCGCCGAGAACAATCGACGAGACCGAGAATGGCTGACCGCTGACAAACGGACCAAAGATGAGTACTCCAGCGGCGACATTCGCCGTGTCTGGCAGCTTGTCGGCAAGCAGCCGTCGCTGCTCAGGTGTCAATCTTAGCATCGTCAAGAACGCGCTCCCGTGGCAGAATCTGCCAATAACCCCGGGCAAACGGCCTCGTGACACAACCACCAGCAAAATCAATTCCCCCGTGCTGGGCGAGCCTGAATCGCTTCAACCCGCGCGCCGCGTACGATCACGTCGTCGATTTTTCGGTGTACGTGGAGCGTGCGTGGCGCGACAAGGGCGTCGGCCGCCGGCTGCTCGATCGCCTCATCGAGCTCGCGCGCGAGTGCAGGTACCACAAGATGGTCCTGTCCGCGCTGGCGTCGAACCAGGCGGGCATCGCGCTCTACACGCGCGCGGGGTTCGCGCGCGTCGGCGTCTACCGTGAAATGGGACGGCTCGACGATCAGTGGGTCGACACGCTGATTATGGAAAAGCTGCTGTAGCGGCGTCACGCCGGGGGATGAGAATCACGAACGGCTTGCGCACGGCCCGCACGTTGTAGGCTGATTCGAGCAGCGTCGCCATCTCCCGATGTCCGCGCCAGTCGGCCCAGAACAGCCGGTTGTCGTCGGCGAAGCCCGCATCACCGGCGTCCATGTCGTGCGGAAAATGTTCCGCGCCGCGCATGACGACGACCTCGAAATCCTGACGGCGGATGCGCTGCTCGAAGTCCAGGCCGGCGGGCGCGTTTCGTCTCATGGCCAGCTCGAGAGTCAGCAACCCTCGCCTGAAGGCGAGGGCTTCTGGGTCGACTGAAGTCGACTGAAGAGG
>JACPZV010000422.1 GCA_016195295.1 Acidobacteriota bacterium | reverse complement strand
CCGCGCTTGCGCGCGGTCGTCGGCCAGGTTCTCACGTTCGTGCGGATCGCGCTGCAGGTCGTACAGCTCTTCGCGCGGCGCCTTGATGAAGCGATAGCGGTCGTCGGTCAGCGCCGTCAGCTCGCTCCAGCCGAAGTGATACCGCGCGTAGAGCGCCTCGGAATAGACCGACAGCTCCGCGAGCGGCCCCGTGCCCTCGAGTACGGGCTTGAGGGATCGACCGCGCAGGTTCCCGGGGACCGGTGCCTTGACCAGCTCGAGGATCGTCGGCACGACGTCGATGTGCTGGACGAGTCCCGCCACGCGGCGGCCGGCGCCGACGTTGCTTTCCTGCTTGACGATCAGCGGCACGTGAATCGCTTCCTCGTACACGAAGAGGCCGTGCTCCTGCTCGCCGTGATCGCCGAGGCCTTCGCCGTGATCCGAGAGCAGCACGATCGTCGAGCGGTCGTAGAGCTGATGCGACTTCAGATAGCGCACGAGCCGGCCGACGATCTCGTCGCTGTACGCGATCTCGCCGTCGTACGGCGCGTACTGCGCGTAGCGCTCGGGCGGCGCGTACGGTTTGTGCGGCTCGTACAGATGGAGGAACAGAAACGCGCGAGCGGTGCCGATCGAGGCGAGCCAACGCTCCGCGATGGCTTCGGACACGGCGCCGTCGCGTTGGACTTGACCGATCGGCTGGTCGGGCGTGCCCGATGGCATCTCGCCGTCGAAGAAATCAAAACCCTGGCCGATGCCCGTCTCTTTGCGCAACACGAACGCGGAGACGACGCCGCCGGTGGTGAAGCCTCGCTCGCGGAGCATCTGCGGCAGCATCCGCTCGCCGGTTTTCACCGAGAACCCGATGTTGTCGCGCACGCCGTGCTCGAAGGGCAGCAGCCCCGACAGAATCGCCGCGTGCGCGGGCAGCGTCTGCGGCGCGTGCGAGTACGCGCGCTCGAAGACGACGCCGTCTGTGGCCAGCGCGTCGATGGCGGGTGTCTTGAGGTTCTTGTACCCGTACGCCGGCAGGTGATCGGCTCTCAGCGTGTCGATGGAAACGAGGATGATCGGACCGCTGACCGGGGCCGAGGCGCGCGCGTACCGCCATCCGCCCACGGCGGCCAGACTGGTACCCAGCGCCGCGAGCACGAGAATCAGCGAGTACCGGAGAGGACGAGACACTGAAGGGCTGAGGGCGAAGGGCTAAGGGCTGGGGCGCGACGACCTTTGCGTCAGCCCTCGGCCCTCAGCTCTCAGCCCTATGACTTCTTTAACTGCTCCACCACCGCCTTCGCCTGCGCGGCCTCCGGCGAATTCGGATCGGCGGCGACAACTTTTTCGAACGCCTGGATCGCGCCGTCTTTGTCGCCCTTGTTCAACGCGATCTTCGCGAGCCCGAACAGCGGCTTGCCCCAGTTGGGATCCATCTGCGACGCCCGCCCGTAGGCCTGCGAGGCCTCGTCGTTCTTGCTCTTGGCGAACAACACTTCGCCGAGGTTGTAGAAGACTTCGCGCGTCGCCGTCGTGCTCTGCGAGGCCGCGGTCAGCGTCTTCTCGGCGGCGTCGAGGTCGCCCTTCTCGAGGTTCGTCATCCCGATGCCGATTTTGGCCCTGTCGTTGTTCGGATCGGCCTGCAGCAGCGTGGTGTACGCGGCCAGCGCCGAATCGTAGTCCTTCTTGTTGCGGTACGCGGCGGCGATCTGCAGGTTGATCACGCTGAGCGCCGGCGCTTTGGTCATGATGGCGCGATAGGCCGCGATCGCCTCATCCCACTTCTGCGTGTTGTAGAACTGATCGGCGGCCGCCAACTCCGCTTGCAAGTCCTTCGCGGCCACGCCACCGAGCGCGCCCGCGCCCGCGGGGCCGCCGCCTTTCTTCAACGTGAACGCCAGCGGAGGATTGGGCGCGCCAATCGTCTTCACTTCCAGCCGACCGGCCTCGGGCGCGAATCCGGGCGCCTGCGCCGTGAACGTCCAAGGGCCCGTCTTCAAGCCGATGATCGAGAAGCGTCCCTTGTCGTCGGTCGTGGCGGTGAAACTATTGGGTGACGCGTTGGGATTCTCCGCGGTGACGGTGGCGCCTTTGATCGGTTGGCCGGCTTCGTCTTTGACCTGGCCTCCGACGCGGCCGGTCTGCGCGGCGGCCGTGCCGGCCAGCGCCGCGATGCACAGCGCCGCGAGGGCGCCGCGGAAGAAAAGAAGGCGATGACCCATGCTCGAAACTCCCCTAAAAAGCCCGAAAGATCGGTGACTGCGCCCAGTATATATTGATTCCCGTGAAACGAATCCGCGTGGCGACGCTGCTCGCTGCCCTCGTGTTCGGCGGCCGCTCGGCCGCGCAAGCGCCTGCGTCGGCGCGAGTTTCCGCCAGTGGTTTTTCGCCCATCGCCACGCTCGTCAACGAGGCGATCGCGCGGCGCGAACTGCCCGGGGCCGTCGTCGTCGTGGGTCGCGGTGACGCCGTTGTCTATCACGGCGCTTTCGGCCAGCGCGCGGTCCAGCCGACGCCGGAGCCGATGACCGAGAACACGATTTTCGATCTGGCCTCGCTCACCAAAGTCGTGGCGACGACGACGAGCGTGATGACGCTCGTGGAGGCGGGACGCGTTCGATTGACCGATCCGGTGACGCAGTTCGTGCCCGACTTCGGACGCTACGGCAAGAGCGGGATTACGATTCGCCATCTGCTGACGCACACCTCGGGGCTGCGTCCCGATCTCGAGCTCGAGGTCGAGTTCCACGGCGCGGAGGAGGCAATCCGCCGCGCGAGTGAGGAAGTGCCGACCGCGCCGCCGGGCGAGCGCTTCATCTACAGCGACATCAATTTTTTTCTGCTCGGCGAAATCGTCTGGCGAACAAGCGGTGAACGGCTCGATCGGTACGCGAAGCAGCACGTCTTCGACCCGCTCGGGATGACGGAGACCACGTTTCTGCCGCCCGAGTCGTGGCGATCCCGCATCGCGCCGACCGAGCGCTGCGCCGGCCTGGCGTGGCCGTGCCCCTCGACTTCGCTCGGGGCAGGCGGCGAGCCGGTGCCGTTTCTGCGCGGCATCGTCCACGATCCGACGGCGCGCCGCATGGACGGCGTCGCCGGGCACGCGGGCCTCTTCAGCACCGCCGCGGATCTGTCACGCTTCTGCCGCATGCTGCTCGACGGCGGACGCCTCGGCGCGGCGCGCATTCTGTCGCCCGCGACCGTTGCGCGCATGACGTCGCCGTCGACGCCCGTCGGAATGCGGGATGTGCGCGGGCTCGGGTGGGACATCGACTCGTCGTATTCGGCGAATCGCGGCGAGTTGTTTCCGATCGGATCGTACGGCCACACGGGTTTCACCGGGACGTCGCTGTGGCTCGACCCGCAGACGAAGAGCTACGTGATCTTCCTGTCGAATCGCGTACATCCTGACGGCAAGGGCGACGTGACGCCGCTGCGCGCGAGGGTCGCGACCGTTGCCGCCGCCGCGTTGTACTCGATGGAAGATGTAGCGCGAACCGCGGTCGCAGCGCGAGCCTTTCAGGCGAGCGCGAGACATGCCCCGACGCTCGCCGGCATCGACGTGCTCGCCGCCGAGAACTTCGCGCGATTGCGCGGAAAGCGCGTCGGCCTGCTGACGAATCAGACCGGCCGCTCGCGCCAGGGGACGAGCACGATCGATCTGCTGGCGCACGCGCCGGGCGTGACGCTCGTCGCGCTTTTCAGTCCCGAGCACGGCATTCGCGGTCAGCTCGACGAGAAGGTGCCCTCGACGCACGACGAGCAGACCGGACTGCCCATCCATTCGCTGTACGGCGACACGCGCCGGCCGACCGACGCGATGCTCGCCGGCCTGGACACGCTCGTCGTCGATCTGCAGGACATCGGCGCGCGCTTCTACACGTATCCGGCGACGGTCGCGTACGTGGTGGAGGAGGCGGCGAAGCGCGCGCTCTCGGTCGTCGTGCTCGACCGGCCCAATCCCATCGACGGTTTCGATGTCGAAGGACCCGCGCAGGATCTGTCCGCCGTCGGCTTCACCGGTTACCTCCCGATGCCGATCCGCCACGGCCTGACGATCGGCGAGCTCGCGCAGCTTTTTAACGGCGAGCGCAAGATGGGCGCGAACCTGACGGTCGTGCCGATGAAAAACTGGCGGCGCGACGACTGGTTCGACGACACAGGCTTGGCGTGGACGAACCCGTCGCCGAACATGCGCAATCTGAGCGAAGCGACACTCTATCCGGGCATCGGCGCGATCGAGGGGACCAACATCTCCGTCGGTCGTGGAACGGACACACCGTTCGAGCACGTCGGCGCGCCCTGGATCGACGGCACCGCGCTGGCCGCCACGCTCAACGCGCGTGACGTGCCCGGCGTGCGTTTCTATCCCGTGACGTTCACGCCGGCGACCGGCGCGAAGCTGGGTGGTCAGGCGTGCCGGGGTGTGTTCTTGATCGTGACGGATCGCGACCGCCTCAGGCCCGTGCGCGTCGGCCTCGAGATCGCGTCGGCGCTGTCGAGGCTCTACGGTTCACAGTTCAGGCTGGAAGACGCTGCGCTCCTGTTGGGATCGAAGGCGACGATCGAAAGAATCCGCGCGGGTCAGGATCCGGCGGCGGTAGCCGCGTCGTGGGCGGCCGACGAAGCGAAGTGGCGTCTCACGCGGGCGAAGTACCTGCTGTACTAAACGTGCGTTGCAGAATTAGCGTCAACGGGTCGCGGTCAGGACCCGAGCGCGGCTGATTCTGCAACTTGTTCAATGAATTTTGCGCTCGCGCTACAGGAGCCAGGTCGGCTGGTAGAGCAGCACGTAAACGAGCACGCCGGTCACCGACACGTAGAGCCAGATCGGGAACGCCCAGCGCGCGATGCGCCGATGCTGCGGGTACCGCGCCTTGAGGCCGCGCGACAGTGTGACGATCGACAGCGGCACGACCGTGGCGGCCAGCGTCACGTGCGTGATCAGGATCGTGAAGTACAGCGGTCGCACGAAGCCGTGTCGCATGAACGGCACCGATCCCACCTGCGCGTGATAGATGAGGTAGCAGAGCAGAAACAGAGACGAGGTCGTGAACGCGGCCAGCATGCAGGCGCGATGCTGCGCGATCCGCCGCGCGCGAATGAACGCGTAGGCAATCACCAGCAGGATGCCCGACAGGGCGTTCAGGCTGGCATTGACGGCGGGGAGATCGTGAATAGTCAACGTGTGAAGTCTGAAGGCTGAAGGTCGAAGTCTCAGAATCTGCAATCTGAAGTCTGCAATCTGAAATCTACTCTTAGTGATTGGCGATCATTGCGATCCAAAGAAGCGGCAAATACGTGATCGATCCGAAAAACAAGGCGCGCGCCGACGCTTCGCTGCGGGTCGTCGCGAATCGTGCGGCGAGACCCAGCAGCGCGAGACCGAGCACGAACGCCACCCAGGAATAAACCGTGCCGGAGACCCCGAGGATTGTCGGCGTCAGGCTGATCGGCACGAGCAACAAGGCGTAGATCAGAGCTTGCCGTCCGGCTCGCCGGCCGTTCGGCTCGATGACCGGCAACATCGGAAACCCGGCCTTGCCGTAGTCGTCGCGGAACATCCACGCGATGGCCATGAAATGCGGAATCTGCCACAGAAACACGATCGCGCAGAGCGCGGCGCCACCAAGCGCGATGCGCCCGTGCGAGGCCGTCCACCCGATGAGAGCCGGGAGCGCGCCGGGAATCGCGCCGACGAGCGTGGACAGCGAGGTGCGGCGCTTCATCGGTGTGTAAATGACGAGGTACACGATGAGCGTGGCCAGCGCGATCGCCGCGGCGATCCAGTTGGTACGGGTGGCGAGCAGCAGAAGTCCGGCGACCGAGAGCCCAACGCCGAACGTTCGCGCATCCGTCGGCGACACGCGGCCGTCAGGGAGCGGCCGCATCCGCGTCCGCCGCATCAATGCGTCGGTGTCGCGTTCGTAGAGCTGATTGAGCACGGCCGCGCCGCCCGCCACGAGCGCCGTGCCGACGACCGCTTGCGCCATCAGCGCGAAGTCCACGCCGCCGACGGCGCCGAGGTAATACCCGGCCGCGCTGGTCGCGACGACGAGAAAGTTTAGACGCGGCTTGGTGAGCTCGACGTAATCGCGGAACAGGCGCGACGACCGCTGGTCGGCAAGCTTCGCGACGCCCACGTCCGCCGGCGTGGTGAATATTTTCCGGAACCTTTTCTCCCGCGCCAGCGCCTCCAAAGAGGTTTGCGGGTCCGTCACGGCCACGAAGTTTTCTCCGGCCCGCTCGCCCTT
>JACPZV010000421.1 GCA_016195295.1 Acidobacteriota bacterium | reverse complement strand
GCGTCCCGAGCGACCAGAACGCTATTAAATAGACGACGCCGAGCAGTCGTCGAAACACCCACGACGCGGTCGCGTACGTGGACGGCTCGGTGACGCGACCCCACAACAGCGTCGAGACGCCCGCTGCCAGCGGCCGATGATCGGCGACGACCCGATAGGCCGCCTCGGTCACCGCCGCGACGCCCGGCACGTGCTCGTAGCACCTGAGAAGGATCGGGCTCGAGCCGGTCCCGCTCTTCGCGAGCAGCCGAAAGACCGCTTCGGCCGCTTCGTACACGAGGCCGTCCGAATCGACGAGCTGCACGGCGCGCGCGCACGACTGTCGCGGGATTTCGGGAAATCGCCGCGCGACGTCGTCGTCCTGGAAGGGCACGTACTCGACGCGGTCACCTGTGCGGTGGCGCCAGCGCGCGAGCCAGAAGCGGCAGAACCCGCAGTCGCCGTCGAAGATGAGGACGGGCTCCGGCGGCGGCTGGGCCACGCGACGCGGTTCTTTCACCCGAATGTTGTAGTCGAGGTGTAATCTTTTTGCCATCCATGAACGTTCTGCTTCTCTCGATGCCGGACTCGTTCGAGCACATGCCGCCGGTGGCCATCCGGATGCCGAACGGCGCGCTTGCCTCCCTCGCCGGCAACGTGGATCGCCACCACCGAGTCGCGGCTGCGGACCTCATCCTGGCCCGGAATTCGGTCAACGCGACGATCGAGCGACTGCTCCGCGACGTCGAGCCCGACGTCGTCGGGCTGTCGGTCATGACGTTCCAGCGCGCGACCGCGCTCGGGATCGCCCGGCGGGTGCGCGCCCTGCGCCCGTCGGCGCGCCTTGTGGTCGGCGGCTACGATCCGAGCCTCGCGCCGGAGGCGTACGAGAGGTGCCCCGAGATCGACTTCATCGTCCGTGGCGAAGGCGAGCAGACATTCCGCGAGCTGCTGCGTGTCCTCGAACGCGAGGAGACGCGCGGCGCGACGTCTTCAGCCGAGCGCGAGGCCCGCGGCGCGAAGGCTTCAGGCGAACGGGACCACGACGCGAAGGCTTCAGCCGAGCGTGTCCGCGACATCGGCGGACTCTCGTACCGTGTGGGCGATCGCTTCGTCCGCAACGCGAGCCGACCAGTGATGCGGCTCGCAACCGAGCGGCTCGGTCTGCCGAATCGCGACGCGCGCGTGCTCGATGGTTACACGCTTCTGGGGCGGAAGGTCGACGTCGTGGAAACGTCGCGCGGCTGCACCTTCGACTGCAGCTTCTGCTCGATCATCGAGATGCGCGGGCGCAACTTCCATCCCTATCCCATCGACCGCGTGCTGGCCGACATCGCCGACGCGCGCGCGCACGGCGCCGAAGCGATTTTCCTCGTCGACGACAACATCACGCTCGATGTCGCCCGCTTCGAGGCGCTGTGCCGTGCGATCGTCGACGCGGGCTTCAACGATACGGACTACCTCGCGCAGGCGATGACGTCACCAATCGCGCAGCACGGCGCCCGCCTGGCGCCGCTGATGAAGAGGGCCGGCTTCCGCTACGTGTTCCTCGGCATCGAGAACGTGCTGGACGACGACCTCGCGTTTCTGCGCGCGCGCGCGAAGAACACGCGGCGCGAGAAGGGACGAACGGTCGGCAACGCGAGCATCGAGGCCATCGAGCATCTGCATCGTCACGGCATGTACGTCGTCGGCGGCCTCATCATCGGCAACCCGGACGATACGGTCGCGTCGATTGACGCGAACCTGGCGTTCGCCCGGCGCTACGTCGACTGGCCGTACATCCAGCATCCGACGCCGTACCCGGGGACGCCGATGACGCGCGATTTTCAGGAGCGCGGTCTCATCGTGGACGACGACGTCTCGCATTACGACGGCACGACGGCGGTGGTCCGCAGCGAGCACGTGTCCGCCGAGGAAATCGAGTTCCGGCGCTGGCGTGCCGAGCGGTGGATGAAGCTGCGGCATTTCCCCGGCGCGCTGCGGCACAGCCCGCTGTTCGTGGCCAGGCACGGCGCGGGCATGCTTGCACATACGTTTGCGGGGAGCCGCCTCCGGTCGATGGTGGGACTGGAAGATCCGCGCGCGGTGTTTGCGCGGTTTCGTGCGAAGCGACGAGACGAACGTGTGAACGCGGGCCTGGACTCGCGGGACTCGGCGAAGGTCGGTGTCAACGGCACATCCCGAACCCAGCCGGCAGGATCTGCGTCTCACTGAGACATGTGCGGTCGCGCCATGGCCGTTCCGTGGATGACACATTCGGCCCCGGTTAACCTTGGCGCAGTCCACTGCGTAATGCTGACAGGCGCCATCGTGGGCCTCGCCACCGTCGTCGCGCGTGGGTATCTGACGCGGGCCCTGATTTCTCGCGGCCCTAAAAGGGCCGCGCTACATTCGTAAACAGCGGACCGCGCGACATTCGCAAGGACGTGCCCATGAGCCTGCTCCAGGATCTGCGCTTCGCCATCCGACTCCTCATCAAAGATCGGTGGTTCACGGCCGTCGCCACCCTGGCGCTCGCGCTCGGCATCGGCGTCAACGCCACGGTGTTCACCTTCGTCAACGCCGCGCTCATTCGCGGGCTGCCGTTCGACGATCCCGACCGCATCATGTCGATCGCCGAGCGCAACATGGTCCGCGGCGTCGACTTCGGTCTGTCGCACCTCGACTACCAGGACTGGCGTGACGCGCAGAAGAGCTTCGTCGGCGTGGCGGCCTGGAACGGTACGACGATGAACGTCAGCGATGAGGGGCGGACGCCGGAGCGCTACCAGCGTCTTCGCGTTCTTCGCCGCCGTGTGTCTGGGCACCGGCATCACGTTCGGACTCGCGCCCGCGCTCCACATTTCGAAACCCGACATCAACGAGGTGCTCAAGGAAGGGGGACGCAGCGGCGGCAGCGGCGTGCGCGCGCGCCGCTGGACGAGCGTGCTCATCGTCTCTGAGCTGACGCTGACGCTCGTGCTCTTGGCGGGCGCCGGGTTCATGATGCGCAGCTTTCTGACGCTGTATCGGCTGGACATCGGTGTCGAGACGGCGCATTTGCTGACGCTGAACCTGGTACTGCCGGATCGAAAGTATCCGACGCCGGAGCAGCGCGCCGCCTTCTATCAACGGCTCGACGAGCGGCTCGGCG
>JACPZV010000481.1 GCA_016195295.1 Acidobacteriota bacterium | reverse complement strand
CGACCGCCCACAGCGCGAGCAGCGCCGCCACAGTGACGACACGGCGTTTGAGGGTCTCTCGCCAGTCAGTCATACCAGGGGCGGTCATCACCGCCGCGCGATAACCGACTTCGCCGGCGGATCGGCCGGCAGCACGCGTTCGATTACGATGGCTTCGTCGCGCGAGGGCGCGACCAGGTGCAGTTGCTCGGTCGCGAGCGCCTCGATGCGCTTGGGGGATCTCAGCGTCTCAATCTCGAGACGCAACCGGCGTCCGGTTTCTTCCTCGGCGGCGCGATCGCGCTGAAGTTGTTCGATCTGATAGCCGTGCCGGAGCAGCTCGAAGTGTTGCCACGCGGAGAAGAGCAGCACGACCACGAGGAAGCCCGCGATGCCCACCGACTTCCACATCTCGCGCTGCCGCGCCTCGTCCACTTCGCGCACGATCGGATTGTTCCGGACGTCCTTCCTGATGGCGTACTCGAACGATTCCATCATTGTCCTCTCGCGGGGTCCCTCCCCCGCTCGGTCCTCTCGCGGGTCCCTCCCCGCTCGGTCCTCTCGCGGGCTCGAGCCGCTACAGCACTTTCTCGGCGGCGCGAAGCTTCGCGCTCCGCGCGCGCGGGTTGCGCTGCACTTCGGCGTCGGACGGCACAAGCGGCTTGCGTGTCAGGACTTTCACCGCGCCCTCGCCGTGCTCGAGCGCGCGCAGCGTGTGCTTCACGATCCGATCTTCGAGCGAATGAAACGTAATGACGACCAGCCTGGCCCCGGCACGCAGCCGGCGCACCGCGGCTTCGAGAAATCGATCGAGCCCCTCGAGCTCACGGTTCACCCAGACGCGGAGCGCCTGAAACGTCCGCGTGGCGGGATCGATGCGCATCGGGCCACGACGCGGAATCGCGCGGCGGACGATCGCCGCTAGGCGGCCCGTCGTGTCGACCGGCGCCTCGCGCCGCGCCTCGACGAGCGCCCGGGCAATCCGCCGCGAGAACCGTTCTTCGCCGTACTGGAAGATGGCGTCGGCGAGCTCGCGCTCCGTCGAGCGCGCGACGAGATCCGCGGCGGTCTCGCCCGCGTCGCGGTTCATCCGCATGTCGAGGGGTTCATCGCGCTGGAAGCTGAAGCCGCGGCCGGGCGCGTCGAACTGCAGCGATGAGACGCCGAGATCGGCCAGGGCGCCGTCGATGCTGGCGATGTGCCGGCCGTCGAGCACGTCGTCCAGGGCGCGGTAGTCGGCGTGCACGAGCTCGACGCGGTCGCTCCAGGGCGCCAGCGTTTCCCGCGCGCGCGCCAGGGCGTCGCGATCGCGATCGAGGCCGATCACCCGCGTGGCGCCCGCCTCGATCAGCGCACGAGAATGGCCGCCCAATCCGACCGTGCAGTCGACGAACAGTCCGCCCCGTTCGGGGCGGAGATGCTGCAGGACCTCAGCGGTCATGACGGGGATGTGAGCCATCAGATGCCGAACTCCGACAGCGCGCGCGCATCTTCGTCGGTGTACGGATCGCGCTGCAGCTTGGTCAGGAAGCGATCGTGATTCCACACGTCGAGGTAGTTGTACTGACCGAGCACGTCGACATCGCCGCTGATCGTGGCCGTGTCTCGCAGGCGCGCCGGGATCAGGACGCGTCCTTGCGTGTCGAGCTCGGCCTGCTGGCCGAAAAAATTGACGCGATCGAGAAACCGCAGCCGCGCCGGATGCGTGGACGGCATCTGGCCGAGCTTCTCTTCGATCTCAAGCCACACGGGCATCGGGTAAATGCGTGCGTATTCGCCGGTCAAGCTCGTGAGGAACAGCTCGCGCCCGTACTTGCTCTCAAGGAGCGAGCGGAAGACGTTCGGCACCTTTAGTCGACCCTTGTCATCTATGCGTGCTTGTTCGTGGCCCCTGAACACACCAAACCTCTATATCAGACCCACTTTTCACCACAAAATTCCACGAAGATAGTAGGAGACGGCTAGTTTGATGTCAACCGCAAAATCTGTTGCATCAGTAAGTTACGCCTAATTTTCGCCGTTTCCTCGCCTGTTGGCCCAAGCCCTTGGGGTAGACCCACCGCTGGACCCCCGTCCGAACCCTCGTGTGACGCCGTGTCAGTGCTACGATGCGGGGCTTCGCATGCTCAGGGCAGCCCTCATAGGTTTCGGTTCAAGCGGTAAGACTTCCCTTTTCCAGCTCATGACCAGCGCGCGAGAGACCGCCAAGGCCGCCTATGGCAAGGGCGAGGCGTCCATCGGCATTTCCAAGGTACCTGATGCCCGTCTCGATCGGCTTACGGCGATGTACAACCCCCGCAAGCGCGTTCCGGCGACCGTGGAATTCAGTGACCTGGCGATTCCGGGCGGCACGGGCGGCGCGCAGGCGCTCGTCGATGTCGCGGCCTACAAGAACGCGGATGCGTTGGTCCACGTGTTGCGGGCGTTTCAGGATCCGAGCGTGCCGCACCCGTCAGGCACGGTGGATCCGGATCGCGACGCGCAAGCGATGGAAGACGAGCTGATCCTCGCCGACCTGGGCGTGGCCGAGCGTCGTCTCGAGCGGTTGGAAAAAGATCTCAAGAAGAATCGGTCGGCGGAGCTGGAGAAGGAACGCGACGTCATCACGCTCTGCAAGGCCGCGCTCGAGCAAGGCCGGCCGCTCCGGACGCTCGACCTCAAAAGCGAGGATTCGAAGCGACTCCGCGGATTTCAGCTCCTCTCCGCCAAGCCGCTATTGATCGTCATCAACCTGGACGAATCCGCTCTGGCACAAGGCGGCGAGGGTGCGACGCGGATCGCCCGCGCCGCCGAAGCGGCGGGCTTGACCTCGTTCCTGTCCCACGCGGCGACGGCGGCGGTCGCGGTCTGCGCGAAGATCGAACTCGAGATCGCCCAACTCGAGCCGGCGGACGCCGCAGCCTTCCTGACCGATCTGGGTCTGACGGAGTCCGGACTGGATCGCGTGATTCGCGCGAGTTACGACCTACTCGGCTACATGTCGTTCTTCACCGTCGGCGAAGACGAGTGCCGTGCCTGGTCGATTCCGCGACACACGCCCGCGCAGATCGCCGCGGGCGAGATTCACAGCGATATCGCGCGCGGCTTCATCCGGGCGGAGGTCGTCAGGTACGATCATCTCGTCGCGCGCGGCTCGATGGCCGCCTGCCGCGAGCACGGCGAGATACGCCTCGAAGGCAAGGAGTACATCGTGCAGGACGGCGACATAATCAACTTCCGGTTTGCTACATAGCGGAAGATGAATTGTGTAGTTGAGTAATCTGGTAATCGGGTAAGTAATCGATTACCCATTTACCCAACCACCCAATTACCCAATGCCATCGATCAGGACCGTTCTCGTCTGCCAAGCCCAGGTGCCCTTCGTGCAAGGCGGCGCGGAACTCCACGTACGAGGCCTGGTCGACGAGCTGCGACGCCGCGGCTATCGCGCCGAACGCGCATCGATTCCGTTCAAGTGGTACCCGAAGTCGGAACTGCTCGCGCAGGCCGCCGCGTGGCGCCTCGTCGATCTGTCTGAATCGAACCACCAGCGCATCGACGCCGTCATCGCGACCAAGTTCCCCACGTATTTCGTCAGGCATCCGAACAAGATCACGTGGCTCTTTCATCAATACCGAGCCATCTACGATCTCAGCGGCACCTCCTACAGCGAGTTCAGCCACGCCGAAGGCGACGTGCGGCTGCGCGACACGTTGGTGGCGCTCGACAACGAGGCGCTGGCCGAATCGAAGCGCCTCTTCACGAACGCGCGCAACACGGCGGCGCGCCTCGCCCACTTCAACGGCCTCACGGCCGAGCCGCTCTACCATCCGCCACCGCTCGCGGGCCGACTGAAGGCCGGTCCGTTCGGCGATTACGTGCTGTCGGTCGGCCGCCTCGAAGGTAACAAACGCGTCGACCTCATCGTCCGCGCGCTCGCGCACGTGGAGCCGCGCGTGCGCCTCGTCGTCGTCGGCGAAGGTCCGTTGCGACCGCAACTCGAAGAGACGGCGGCGCTCGCCGGAGTGGCCGGCCGCGTCACGTGGACGGGCGCCATCGACACGCGCGAGCTCGTGGACCTCTACGCCGGCGCCCTCGGCGTGGTGTTTCCTCCCTTCGATGAGGACTACGGGTACGTCACGCTCGAGGCGTTCCTCGCGCGCAAACCGGTCGTGACAACGACCGACGCCGGTGGACCGTTGGAGTTCGTGGAGCAGGGCGTGACCGGCGTGATCGCCGATCCCACGCCAGAATCCATCGGCGACGCCGTCAACCGCCTCGCCCGCGACCGCCGGCTCGCCCAATCGCTCGGCGATGCAGGATTCGAGCGCGTGCGATCAATCACATGGGATGATGTCGTCGGTCGGCTGATGGCGAACGGCTGATGGCAGTCGTGATCGTGAGCCGGCCGCGAACCGCGCTCGTCATCGTCCCGACCTACAACGAGCGCGACAACCTGCCCGTGTTGGCCGCGGCGCTCATGCAGCAACCGAACGTCAGCCTGCTCGTCGTCGACGATCGATCGCCGGACGGCACCGGCGCCGTCGCCGACGCGCTCGCGCGGCAATACCCGCAACGGATCGAAGTGTTGCACCGCACCGAGCGCCCCGGGCTGGGTCGTTCCTACCTGGACGCCATGCGGCGTTCGATCAATCGTCCCTTCGACGCGATCTGCCAGATGGACTGCGATCTGTCGCACGACCCGCGGCATCTGCCCGATCTCCTCGCGGGGCTCGAGCACGCCGATCTGGTCATCGGCTCGCGCTACGTGGCCGGCGGCGGCATCGTGAACTGGCCGCTTCGGCGCCGGCTGCTCAGTCGGTACGCCAACGTCTACATCCGCCTCGTGACACGGATCGGCCCGCGCGATTGCACCAGCGGATACCGCGCGTGGCGGCGCGAAGCGTTGGCGTCGCTGCCCTTCGAACGGTTCGGCGCCGAGGGCTACTCGTTTCTCGTCGAGATGCTCTACGTCGCCTGTCGCATGGGGCGGCGCGTTTCCGAGGTGCCGATCACGTTCATCGAGCGACGGCAGGGTGAATCGAAGCTGTCGGCGGCGGTGCTGTTCGAATCGATCCTCACCCCGTGGCGGCTCATCGCACGCCCTTTTCGTGCTATGGTTTAGAAGCTTTTACATGTCAGCGCCGCCCACCCAGAAACCCGCGGGGTTGAGCGTTTTTTTCCCGGCGTACAACGACAGCGGCACCATCGCCAGCATGGTGATCCGCGCCGTCAAAGTCGCCGCGGAGCTGACGCCGGACTACGAAGTGATCGTCGTCGACGACGGCAGCGCCGACGCGACGGCCGCGATCGCCGACGAGCTCGCGCGCACGTATTCGCACGTGCGCGCCGTGCACCATTCGAACAACCGCGACTACGGTGCCGCGCTGCAGACGGGCTTCCGGTCCGCGACCAAAGATCTCATCTTCTACACCGACGGCGACGCGCAGTACGATCCGGCCGAGCTCGCGCGGCTGTGGGAAAAGATGACGCCCGGCGTCGATCTGGTGAACGGCTACAAGATTACGCGAGCCGATCCGATGCACCGGGTCATCATCGGCCGTGTGTACCATCACATCGTCAGCGTGCTGTTCGGACTCACGGTGCGCGACGTCGATTGCGATTTCCGGCTGATGCGCCGCGAGATCTTCGAGCGGATCGACCTCCAGAAAACGAGCGGCGTAATCTGCCTCGAAATGATGAAGAAGATCCAGGACGCCGGCTTCCGCATCGTCGAAGTGCCGGTCAATCACTACCATCGCGCGTTCGGCAAGTCGCAGTTCTTCAACGTCCGGCGGCTCTTCAAAGTCGCCTTCGACGTGGCGGGCCTCTGGTTCGCGCTCGTCATCCGGCGACAGCATCGCCGCCACGCGGGACCCGCGCTGGTGCCCGCACGAGAGGCCGGCAAGCCGGTCTATCCGAGTCCGCCACGCCCGTGACCGCCGACTACCGGCAGTTCTACCGCGGCCGCGCCGTGATGATCACCGGCGGCCTCGGCTTCATCGGGAGCAATCTGGCCCACGGCCTCGTCTCGCTTGGGGCCGACGTCCTGCTGGTCGACTCGCTGATTCCCGACTACGGCGGCAACCTGTTCAACATCGACGGCATCGCCGATCGCCTGCGCGTCAACGTCGCCGACGTCCGGCAGCAGTCGACGATGAACTACCTCGTCCGCGATCGCGATGTGATTTTCAATCTCGCGGGCCAGGTGAGCCACATCGACAGCATGCGGGATCCGTACACGGACCTCGAGATCAACTGTCGCAGCCAGCTCACGGTGCTCGAAGCGTGCCGCACCTACAACCCGAAGGTGAAAGTCGTCTTCGCCGGCACGCGTCAAGTGTACGGACGTCCCGACCGTCTCCCGGTGGACGAGAGTCATCTCGTCCGGCCGACCGACGTCAACGGCATCAACAAAGCGGCGGGCGAGAACTACCACCTCGTCTACAACAACGTCTTCGGCATTCGCGCGTGCTCGCTGCGCCTGACCAACGTCTACGGACCGCGGCAGCTCATCCGCCACAATCGTCAAGGTTTCATCGCCTGGTTCATCCGGCTCGCCATCGAGAACAAACCGATTCAGATCTACGGCGACGGGTCGCAGCTGCGCGATTTCGTCTACGTGGACGATGCGGCCGACGCGTTTCTGCGCGCGGGGGCGAGCGACGCGTGCAACGGCGACGTGTTCAACGTCGGCGGCGATCGCCCCATCAGCCATCGCGATCTGACGACGCTGCTCGTCGACGTCGCCGGCAGCGGTTCTGTGCAGTACGTCGACTGGCCGTTGGACAAAAAAGCGATCGACATCGGCAGCTTCTACGCCGATTCCTCGAAATTCACGCGCACGACGGGCTGGACGCCGCGCACGAGCCTCGCGGACGGCTTGCGCCAGACCATCGCGTTCTACCGCCAGCACGCCAGCTGCTACATCGACGGCGATCAGGACGGACGACGCGCATGACGTCGCCACGCCTCCCGTTCATGTCGCTCGTGCCGGGCGACGATGCGCCGGCCGTGAAGCAGGCGATCGATCGCGTGATCGCGCGCGGCTGGTTCGTGCTCGGACCGGAAGTCGAGGCATTCGAACGCGAGTTCGCCGCGGCATCGGGCGCGGCACGCGCGGTCGGCGTCGGCACGGGGACCGATGCGATTGCGCTGATCCTGCGGGCACTCGGCATCGGCGCCGGCGACGAGGTGATCACGACGCCGCTCTCCGCGGCCTACTCGGCGCTGGCGATCATGATGGCGGGCGCGCGGCCGGTGTTCGCCGATATCGACTCTCAGCGCTTGACGATCGATCCGGATCGCGTCGCCGCGCTCGTCGGCCCGCGCACGCGCGCGATCCTTCCCGTGCACGTGTACGGACAGCCGGCCGACATGACGGCGATCGCGCGCGTCGCCGCGCGGTTCCGCCTCGCCGTCGTCGAAGATTGCTGTCAGGCGCACCTCGCGACGGAGGCCGGCCGGCCGGTCGGCACGATCGGGGTCGCCGGCGCGTTCAGCTTCTATCCGACCAAGAATCTCGGCGCGCTCGGCGATGGCGGCGCGGTGGTGACCAACGACGGCGCGCTCGCCGACCGGATCGCGCGCTTGCGCAACGGCGGGCAGACCGACCGCTATCATCATCAGGAGCCGGGCATCAACTCGCGACTCGACGAGATGCAGGCGGCGATTCTGCGCGCGCGCCTGCCGCTGCTGCGCGCCTGGACCGAGCGCCGTCGCACGCTGGCGGCGCGCTATCGCGAACGGTTGGCCGCCGCCGCGGTGGCGGTGCCGCCCGAACGGGATGCCGGCCACGTCTATCACCTGTTCGTCGTAAGAAGTGGCGCGCGCGCGGATCTGCAGGCGCATCTACGGGCACACGGCGTCGAGACCTTGATCCACTACCCCGTGCCCATTCCCCGGCAGCCGGCGCTTGCTGGAGTCGATCCCGCCGAGTGTCCCGAAGCGGCGCGCGCGTGCGCTGAGGTTCTTTCGTTGCCGCTGCATCCGGCGCTGCGCGTCGAACAGATCGACGACGTGGCGGCGACGGTGCGAACGTTCGCGCATCGGGGGCGGGAGTCCTGAATCAAAAGGGCTGAGGGCTGAGGGCTGAGGGCTGAGGGCTGAGAGCTCAATAAGAAAGGACAACGACCGCGTGCGTGCGCTAATCACCGGCGGAGCCGGATTCATCGGGTCCCATCTCTCGGAAGCCCTGCTGGCGCAGGGCGACGAGGTGCTGATTCTCGACAACCTGTCCACCGGATCGATTGACAACATCGCCCACCTCAAAGGGCGGACCGGCTTCGAGTACTTCGTCGACTCCGTCGAAAACGAGCCGCTGCTCGCCGAGCTCATCGATCGCAGCGACGTCGTGTTCCACTTCGCGGCCGCCGTGGGCGTCAAGCTCATCGTCGAACAGCCGGTGTACACGATCGAAACCAACGTGCACGGCACCGAAGTCGTGCTCAAGCACGCGAACAAGAAGAAGAAGCTCGTCGTGATCGCGTCGACCTCCGAGGTCTACGGCAAGAGCGAGGACGTGCCGTTCCGCGAGGATTCCGATCTCGTGATGGGCCCGACGCCCAAGCACCGCTGGGCGTACGCCTGCAGCAAGGCCATCGACGAATTCCTGGCGCTCGCCTACTGGAAGGAACGGAAGCTGCCGGTGATCATCGTCCGCTTCTTCAACACGGTAGGTCCGCGCCAAACGGGACAGTACGGCATGGTGATCCCCAACTTCGTGCGACAGGCGCTGGCCGGCGAGCCGATCACCGTGTTCGGGGACGGCACGCAGTCGCGCGCCTTCACCCACGTCACCGATGTCGTCGGCGCGCTGCTGAAGCTGGTCAACGAACCGAAGGCGATCGGCCAGGTCATCAACATCGGGAACATGCAGGAAGTGACGATCCTCGATCTCGCGAAACGTGTTCGCGAGCTGTGCGGATCGAAGTCGACGATCAAGTTCATCCCCTACGATGAGGCCTACGAGTCAGGATTCGAGGACATGCCCCGGCGCGTGCCCGATCTGACACGGGTCAAGAGCCTGATCGGCTACGAACCGAAGCACCGGCTCGACGAGATCCTGACGCAGGTCATCGACTACTTCCGGAAGAAGTAAGGAGCTATACTGGCGGTGTCTATGAAGTGGCTTCGAACGTTCGGCATCGGCGTCGCGACATGGTTGCTGGCGGTTTCCGCCGCGTTCGCCGACGTGCAGCTGGCGATGAAAGATGGCACGGTGTCACTGGTCGCCAAGGACGTCACCGTGAGGCAGATCCTCACGGAGTGGGCGCGGGTCGGCCAGACGAAAATCGTCAATCTCGAAAAAATTCCGGGCGGACCGGTCACGCTCGAGTTGGTGAACGTTCCTGAAGCGCAGGCTCTGGACGTGATGCTCCGATCCGTGGCCGGCTATATGGCTGCCCCACGGGCGGCCGACGTCGCGAATCTGTCGCGCTTCGATCGCATCGTGGTGATGCCGACGAGCACGGCGCCCCGCGCCTCGGCAACGGCTTCGACGCCCACGTTTCAGCAGCCGCAGTTTGCGTTGCCGCCTCAGCCCGCCGACGACGACGAACCGCGGCCTGCGAACGGCGCGACCCCGAATCAGAACCGCGGACCGATCTTCAACACCTTCCCCCCGCAGGTGGTGAGCCCGCAGTTCGGTCCCAACGGCACGCCTATCGTTCCCGGACAAGGCGTGCCGCAGGGAGTCGCGGGCCAACAGCCGGTGATGCCGCCCCAAGTGCCGGCCGGACAGCAGCAGCCAGTCTCGTACCCGAGCGCGCCCAGCGCGCCGTTTGGCGGCGTCGCGGTTCCCGGGATGGTCGTGCCGGCGCCGCCGCAGCCGGGCCAGCCTGGCGCTCCGACGCAAACGCAGCGACCCGGCGGCCGCGGCGGCTCATAATCCAGTCCCGTGACGCTCGTCAACGACGTGACCTCCGCCATCGCCGACGCGATGCGCAGTCATGATCAGATCCGGCTCGGCGCGCTACGGATGCTGAAGGCGGCGCTGATGAATCGCGAAGTCGAACGCGGCCGCGCGCTCGACGCCGCCGAATCGCAACAAGTCGTGGCCGCGCTCGTCAAGCAACGAAAAGACTCTATCGAGCAGTTCACCAAGGGTGGACGGACGGATCTGGCGGACAAGGAATCCGCCGAGATCCGTGTCTTGGAAACGTATCTGCCGCCGGCCGCCGATCCCGCCGCCGTGGATCGCGCCGTTACCGAGGCGTTACAGGAAACCGGCGCCACGTCCCCCAAAGACATGGGACGCGTGATGAAGGCGGCGATGGCGAAGCTGGCGGGCCAGAGCGTGGATGGCAAGGCCGTCAACGAGCTCGTTCGGCAAAAGCTTTCCGCGCGCTAAACTTTTTCCCAGACCGGCCGTCATCCATCCTCCTTTGGCCCTTCACGTGAAAGCGCGAAGGGCCTTTTTTTCGTGTGCTACGCTCGCCCTCCGCGATGCACGCCGACACACCGTCCGCTTTCGAACACCATGAACGGCGATCGCCAACGCCTGGCGGTCGTCTCGCGCGCTCCGCCGGCGTGACAGGCGTGGCGACGCTGGCGAGTCGCGTCCTCGGGCTGGTCCGCGATCAAATGCTCGCCGCGCTCTTCGGCGCCGGCAACGACATGGACGCGTTCATCGTCGCGTTCCGCATTCCGAATCTCGTGCGCGATCTGTTCGCCGAGGGCGCGATGAGCGCGGCGTTCGTGCCGACGTTCACGCGTCAGTTGACGCGCGGCGGCAAACCCGATGCGTGGCGCCTCGGCAACAACGTGCTGAACGCGCTGCTCATCGTGACCGGCGCACTCGTCGTCCTGGGTACCGTCTTCGCGCAGCCGCTCGTGCGGATGTACGCCGGCGATTTCGCCAGCGTGCCGGGCAAACTCGAGCTGACCGTGCGCCTGACGCGCGTGACACTGCCCTTTCTCACGATGGTCGCGATCGCCGCGGCGGTGATGGGCATGCTGAACTCGCTGCACCATTACTTTCTGCCGGCCTTGTCGCCCGCGATGTTCAACCTGGCGACGATCGTCCTCGGCCTCGCGCTCGTGCCGGTCATGCCGGCGATCGGCTTCCCGCGCCTCGGACAGATTGCGCTTCAGTGGCCCTCGCTGCGCCGCGAAGGCTTTCGCTACGCGCCGGTCTTCGAGCCGCGCGACGCCGGGCTGCGACAAGTACTGATCCTGATGGGCCCGGGTGCCGTCGGCCTCGCCGCGACACAGGTGAACATCTTCGTCAACACGCTGCTGGCCACCAGTCAAGGAACCGGCGCCGTGTCGTGGCTGACGTATGCGTTTCGGTTGATGTACCTGCCGATCGGCTTGTTCGGCGTGTCGATTGGCACCGCCGTGCTGCCGGCGGCGTCGCGTCATGCGGCCGTGGGAGACACGATCGGCGTTCGCGACACGGTGTCGCGTGGTCTCGCGATGATGCTGATGCTGAACCTTCCCGCGACGCTCGGATTGATCGCGCTGGCGACGCCGATCGTCCAGCTGCTGTTTCAACGAGGACATTTTGCGGCGGCCGATACGGCGGCGACCGCCGCCGCGCTGCGTCTGTATGCCGTCGGCCTCGTCGGCTATTCGACGGTGCGGATCGTCTCGCCCGCGTTCTACGCCATCGGCCGGAGCCGCGTGCCGGTGATGGTCAGCGCCTGCGCGATCGGCGCCAACGTGATCGCCAGCGTCGCGCTCGTGAAGCTGATGGGCTTTCGCGGTCTGGCGCTCGGCACATCAATCGCCGCCATCGTCAACGCGGCCGCGCTCGTCTGGTTGCTGCAACGACACCTCGGCGGCGTGAACGTTCGGCGACTCGGCGTGACGGTGGTGAAGATTGCAGTCTCGGCGTTGGTGATGGCCGCCATGGCCGCGTGGTTACAGAACGCGATGATGCGCGCGGTCCCCGGCCAGCCGTTCACGGCCCAGGCTCTCCGTCTGGCCGTCTCGATCGGCGGTGCGCTGGCGGGACTCGGCGTGACGGCCCGCGTGCTGCACGTCGACGAATTCGCGGACCTTCTGTCGACGGTACAGTCGCGGCTGGTGCGCGATCGGACGTAGCGCGAGCCTTTCATCAGATGTAGCGCGAGCCTTTCAGGCGAGCGTTCCGGCGCTGTCGGGTGTGGTACGATTCGGTTTCCCTCCCATGCGTCGCTATTCACCGTACGCTTCGTCGTATTCATTCGGTCCAGGGCCGCTCTCGACGGCGATGAAGGCGCTCATTGGTGTCAACGTCGCGATGTTCCTGCTGACGACGTTCGTGCCGGCGATCACCGTGTGGCTGGGTCTCGTGCCGGTACACGTGATCAACGAGTTCCGCGTCTGGCAACTCGTCACGTACATGTTTCTCCACGGCGGTCTGTTCCACATCCTCTTCAACATGCTCGCGCTGTGGATGTTCGGCACCGACCTGGAGCGGCGGTGGGGCACGCGGTACTTCCTGAAGTTCTATTTCGTGAGCGGCATCGGCGCCGGCGCCCTGACGGTCCTCTTCTCGCTGCTGCCTTTTGGGTTCGCGCAGCAGGTGCACTACTCCATCGTCATCGGCGCCTCGGGCGCCATCTACGCGCTGCTCCTGGCGTACGCGATGTACTTCCCCGACCGGATGATCTACATGTACTTCGTCTTCCCGATCCCGGTGAAAGTCTTCGTGGCGATCATGGGCGCGATCGCGCTGTATTCGTCGCTCGGCGAATCGGGCGGCGTGGCAAACGCCACGCATCTTGGCGGGCTCCTCGTCGGCTACCTCTATTTGAAGAGCGGGCGGCTGACGCTGTCGCCCTTCGCCGACGTGAAGTACCGGTACGTGAAGTGGAGAATCAACCGCCTGCGCAAGAAGTTCGACGTGGTCTCAGGCGGCCGGCCGGACGACTGGGATCGACGGGTTCACTAGAAACTTGAAACTGAAAACTGAAAACTGAAAACTTGAAAACGAAGAGCCCAACTTTACTTTTGACTTTTCAGTTTTAAGTTTTTACTTTTTCTGCGCGAGCCGGCCAGGGCGAGCGCGAGTGTGGACCCGAGCACGGGCAGTCCATAGGGGCTGGTCAGGAAGCTGTACTTAAAGACGGCGCCGCTCGCGATCTGAAAGTTCAGCGCCATGAAGAACGCGATGAACGCCGCCAACGGCGTCCAGAAGCCGACGATCATGGCCACGCCCGAGCTCATCTCGCCGAGCGGCACGAGCCGCGCGAAAAACGCGAGGCCCGGCACGGCGATCCGCTGCAAGTACCACTGACTCATCGATCCGGCCGCCGCGGCGCGTGACCATCCTGAAAGCTGATCCGCCAGCAAAGACGAGTTGGTGAACCAGCCGATCTTGCCGAGCCCCTCGAAGACGAAGAACACGCCGATGCAGATGCGCAGGATGGTGAGACCCGTGCGTTGTCGGTCGAAAGCCATCGCCCCCTCGCTCAGTTGCCTTGCAGCGTTTTCGTCGCGCGCCGCAGCGCGCGGATGACGACCGTCGCCTGCTCGGCCGCGCGCGCGTAGTTGCCGGCGTCGACCGCTTCACGCACGCCGGGGATGGTCTTCACGCCGTACCCGGTGTACAGACCTGGCGCGTAGATAACGTGACGGTACCACGGACGATCCGGAAGGCCCGCGGGCTCGATGAGATCGCGCTCGGCCATCATCAACCGGTGATTGACGTCAGCGAGCGCCGGCGCGGCGGGTGAACCACTCAACAGCGACTCGCCTCGCGCGCGCAGCGCCGCGCCCGCCTTCGCGAACGCCTCGGCCGCCGACTTGAGCCCGGCAAAGTCGATCCGTTTCGCGTCAGCCGCGGACGCGCCCGTTGCCCGCTGGGCCTGCGGCTCGATCTCGCGGATGTAATCGAGGATTTGCGTGCCGTAGGATTCATAGTCCAGCGGCAGCAGCTCCGCGTCCGTGAGGCGCAGCAGCGCGACGCCAGTCACCTGGGCCGCCAGCACGCTGTGCTTGAACTGCGGATCGATGTACTTCTTGAACCAGTCCGGGTTGTCGTACGTCGAGTGATACGTGCCGTCCTGGCCGCGGCTCGTCAGCCCCATGTCGATCGACGGAATGCCGACGTGATCGAGAAACGCGGTGTAGTCGGAGCCCGATCCGAGCGCGCCGACGGTCGGCCGCTTGAGCATCGGGGAGCCGTCGCGCGCCGGCGACTGTTCGCGCGATCGCTCGAGCCACGTGTCGAAGAGCGTTTTCGGCGAACCCTCGATCTGCACGGACTGCGCGAGCTCGTGCGCGAACGGCGTCAGCGAATGGACGGCGCTGCTGCCGAAGATGGTCCCGCCCGCGCCGGCGTCGCGATTGACGTAAACGGCGACTTTCGCCTTCAGCTCGGCCTCGAGATCCTCGACCCACTCGGTCGACCCGAGCAGCCCGGGCTCCTCGCCGTCCCAACTGACGAAGAGGAGGCTGCGCCGCGGCTT
>JACPZV010000480.1 GCA_016195295.1 Acidobacteriota bacterium | reverse complement strand
AACGTTTCTCGTCGGCAAGCTGCGCGAGAACGGCCGGAACATCTCGAAAACGGCCGAAGTGCCCGGCACGACGCGCAGCAATCTGTACAAGAAGCTCGAGCAGTACCAGATCACGCAAGAATCGGATGGATAGGCCGGGTGGGGCAGGTGGGGCTGGTGGGGTACACTAGTCCTGTCGCAGCAAGCCGGACGATCGCCGGCCTTCGCCCGCTTCGCGGGCTTCGGCCGGGCGAGCCTCTTGAGGGGCTTGCCCGCCGTAGCGCGTCAGCGCGAAGGCGGGAGGAAAGTCCGAACTCCGGAGGGCGGTGCGCCGGGTAACGCCCGGTCAGGGTGACCTGAAGGACAGTGGCACAGAAAACATACCGCCCGCCTTCGCCCGCTTCGCGGGCTTCGGCGGGGCAGGCCCCGCAAGGAGCTTGCTCCGCTGTTGCGGCGGGGTAAGCCCCGCAAGGAGCTTGCTCCGCCGTAGCGGGCCCGCAAGGGCCCGCGAAGGCGAGTAAGGGTGAAAAGGTGCGGTAAGAGCGCACCGCGCTCGTGGTAACACGGGTGGCAGGCAAAACCCCGCACGGAGCAAGACCAAATAGGGAGGCGCCTGAGGACGGCCCGTCCGAAGCCTCCGGGTCGGTCGCTTGATCTCGCCAGCAATGGCGAGGCTAGAGGAATGATCGTCACCCCGCCGGAGCGTCGCAAGACGCGGCGGCGGGGGACAGAATTCGGCTTACGGCTTGCTGCGACCTTTTCTTTTCAGTGTTCGGTTTTTGGTTTTCACTTTATGAATCGCGGCCTCCCGCTTGTCGCCATCGTTCTCTCCGCCGTCGCGCTCGCCGGCCAACCCGCCGTCGCCCGCCTCATGAACATGCCCGGGCTTTGGCGTGGCCGCGCCGAAGCGGCCCAGCGTGCGGGCCGCGAAGGCGGGCAGCCGCCGAGACAGATTCGTCCGCGGCCGGCTGAAGGTCGGCAACCCGAGTTTCCCCCGCCGAACATCCGCGAGTACAAGCCGAAGTCGACGCTCGTCACACTGCCGCACCCGGTGCCGAAGGCGAAGTTTCCGGTCGTGGACATCCACAGTCATCAACCGACGCCGATTTCCGCCGCCGAGTACGGCCGTGTCATGAAAGGGATGGAGGAGAACAACCTCCGCATCCTCGTCAACCTGAGTGGATCGTCTGGCGATCAGTTGCGCCGCGGCGTCGACGCGCTGCGCGTCAGCAAATACAAGGACCGGATGGTCCTGTTCGCGAACGTGAACTTCCGCGACGTCGGCCCTGGATTCGGCGCGAAGGCGGCGGCGCAGCTCGAGAGCGATGTCAAGGCCGGCGCGATGGGCCTGAAGATCTTCAAGGACCTCGGGATGTTCGTCACCAAGCGCGACGGCAGTCGTCTGAGGGTGGACGACCCCGAGCTGGATCCGATCTGGGAGACATGCGCGCGGATGAATGTCCCGGTGCTCATCCACATCGCCGAGCCGCAGGCCTTCTTCGATCCGCTGGACTACAACAACGAGCGTTGGCTCGAGCTGGCGCTGTACTCGGACCGTCGTCACCAGACCGGCGTGCGGTTCGAGACGTTGATGACCGAGCGCAACAACATGGTCAAGCGGCACCCGAACACGAAGTTCATCTTCGCGCACTTTGGGTGGCACGCGAACGACCTGGCGCGTGCGGGGAAGCTGCTCGACGAGAACCCGAACGTGTACTACGACGTCGCGGCCGTGCTTTACGACTTCGGCCGACAGCCGCGCGCGGCGCACGAGTTCTTCGTCAAGTATCAGGATCGGATTCTGTTCGGGAAGGACAGCTACCAGCCCGACGAGTATCCGTACTACTGGCGCGTGTTCGAAACCAACGACGAGTACTTCGACTACTACCGGGACTACCACGCGTTCTGGAAGCTGTACGGCATCGGCTTGCCCGACCCCGTGTTGAAGAAGCTCTACTATCAGAACGCGCTGAAGCTCACGCCGGGGCTTTCGCGGGCAGGTTTTCCGAATGAGGCGGGTCCAAAAGGACCCGCCCCACATCCGCAGGTACAGTAGGCCGGGTTTTTTTGGACCGGCAATCAACATGAGTACGTAGGCCGGGTCCTTTTGGACCCGGCACTCGACATCACCTATGTCCTCGTACCTCGTCACCGGCGGCGCCGGCTTCATCGGATCTCATCTCTCGGAAGAGCTCGTCCGCCGCGGCCACCGCGTGCGCGTCGTTGACAGCCTCGTGACCGGCAAGCGCCACAATCTCGATCACATTAGCGGCGTCGAGTTCATCGAGGGCGACCTCGCCGAGATGCCGGTGGCCGAGAAGGCCGTCGCGGGCATGGACTACGTGCTGCATCAGGCGGCGATTCCGTCCGTCCCTCGGTCGGTGAACGATCCGATCCGGTCGCATCGCGCGAACCTGGACGCAACGATCAACGTGCTGGTCGCTGCGCGCGACGCCAAGGTGAAGCGCCTGGTCTTCGCCGGGTCGTCGTCTGAGTACGGCAACACGCCGACGCTGCCCAAGCGCGAGGACATGCCGGCCAACCCGCTCTCGCCGTACGCGCTACAAAAGAACGCGGCAGTCGTTTACTGCCAACTCTTCACGCGGCTCTATGGCTTCGAGACGGTGACCATCCGCTACTTCAACGTCTTCGGCCCGCGTCAGGACCCCGGGTCGCCGTACTCGGGCGTCATCTCGCTGTTCGCGACGGCGCTGCTGGTTGGAAAGCCGCCGACGATCTACGGTGACGGCGAGCAGACGCGCGACTTCACGTACGTGGCGAACGTCGTCGACGGCGTCCTGCGCGCGTGCGAGGCGCCGAAGGCGGCCGGGGAAATCATCAACGTCGCCACGGGCACGCGCATCTCGCTCAACGAGCTGCTGAAGGTGATGAACCGGATTGTCGGCACGAACCTGCCGGCCATCTACTCCGAGACGCGCGCCGGCGACGTGAAGGATTCGCAGGCGGACATCACGAAGGCGAAGACGTTGCTTGGATACACGCCGATCGTCTCGTTCGAAGACGGTCTGAAGATGACGCTGGAGTGGTGCCGATCCGAAATCGCCACGGCGGCCAGCAGGTAACCACCGGCGTCATTTCTATCGAAGGCGAACCGCCTCGATCGATTCTCACCGCCTGACCCAACTCTATCTCTCCATCTTCCGCGCACTTGTGCGGACACTCGCGATCTTCAAGAAAGCGGCGCGGTCCTTGCCCTCAGTGTCGGCGACTCCGGACCGGCGCTCGTAGGTCCTCGCGGGACCTCACCCCTTTCGCGTCGCCCGCGACACGGTCGGAGTCCACATCTCAAAGGAGGCTCCGATGTTCCGCACCGTACTGTCGCTCGTCGCTCTTGTGTCGCTGCTCGCTCTACAGCCCAACTCCGCGGCCGCGCAGAACAAGACCAGCCCGCGCGCCGCCGCGAAGCCGGCGGCAACCACCATCGTCAACATCAACACGGCATCCGCTTCGGACCTCGAAGCGTTGCCGGGCATCGGCGCGAAGACCGCCGCGCGGATCGTCGAGTATCGGCAGAAGAACGGACCGTTCAAGAAAGTCGAGGAGTTGATGAACGTTCGCGGCGTGGGCGAGAAGAACTTCTTGAAGCTCAAGCCGCAGATCACCGTCGCTGCGTCAAAGGCCGATCACGACCAACCGCAACAGTGATCGACCGGGCGACCGGCCGCAGCATCTGACTGGGTCTCGACGTTCGTATGGCCGGGCGAGGTTCGTGCCGCGGGTATTCGTTGGTCGATCTCGTCTTTGTCGTCAGCCTGACCATCACGTTGGGCGGCATCGCGGTGCCGCAGTCTCTCGTGGCGCTCGATGACCTCCGGACCGCCGGTGCCGCCCGATTTGTCGCCGCCCGGCTGCAGCGTACGCGGATGGAAGCCATCATGCGATCGGCCGACGTGGCGGTGCAAATCATCTCGGCGAACGGGGGCTTCAGCTACGCGACGTATCTGGATGGGAACGGCAACGGCGTCCGGACGCGGGAGATTGCCAGCGGTGTGGACCGTCGATTGGGTCCGGTCGAGCGGCTCGCGGATCAGATCCCGGGAGTCGATTTCGGAACGGTTCCCGGCCTCCCTGCGGTCGATCCAGGTGGCCAACCGCCCGGTGACGACCCCGTCCGACTGGGAACCAGCAACCTGGCCAGTTTCTCCGCCGTCGGCACTGCTTCGTCTGGAAGTCTGTACATCCGCGGCCGGCGCGGTGCTCAGTACGTGGTCCGACTCTACGGTGAAACGGGAAAGACGCGCATCCTGAAGTTCGAGAGCCGCACGAACAAGTGGAAGCCGATATGAGCACTCGCGCGACGGAACGACGGTCGGCACCACGGTACCGCGACGTCGAGGAGCATGGGATCGCCAGTGTCCGCGTGAGGGCCGGCCACCGCGCGGATCTGGTCGACCTCTCGGAAGGCGGCGCGCTCGTCGAGACGACGCATCGCTTGTTGCCAGGTTCGTCGGTGGAACTTCAAATCGAAACCAAGTCAGGCCGAACGAGCGTTCGCGGGCGCGTCTTGCGCTGCGACGTCTCGAGGCTCTTTCCCGCCGCGGTCTGGTATCGCGGCGCAGTGCAATTCGATCGTCACTTGCCGTGGTACCTCGGCGAACACGGGTATGGCCTGCCCGCGATGGAACGCTTGGCGCGGCACGCCCCCGAGGGTCGAGGCTACCCCCGAGGCCCTGTGAGCCCTGTGAGATGCGAGCCATGTCGACAGATCCGCTAGGCGTTCTGGATTCTCGGCCGTCGACTTTGCTTGGCATTGAATTTGGTATGTGCACCGCCACGTCGCCGAGGAGCTTCGACATGACCATGCCGGCCGCCGATCTGAGTCGTTCCATCGCCCACGCGCCGCGGCAGCGCGAACGACGCGACGCGCTGAGCAAACTGCTGGGCGCACTGATGCGGACGCTCGATCGACAACAGGACGTCTCGTTGATGCGCGGCGCGTTTGAAGAAATGGTCCGCCACCTGATCCCGCTGCGGACAGTGCAACTGCGAGACGGCGGATTGTGGGCGACTCGCCTCGAAAGTGTCCCTGGCGCGGAATCAGTTGTGCTCGAAGTGCCCAGCGCTGATCCCCTTTCGCCGGGAGTCCTCGAAGTCACCTTCGATCCTGGGTGCGGCCTGGGGGAGTGGGACTTCCAGATGCTGGGCGTCTCGGCGCAGCTTGGTGCCCTGGTGCTGGAACTGGAGCGCTCGCGGCTTCAACTGGCGCGAGCCGGACTTCTCGCCGGCAACCGCCCGCGTCGAGACAACACCGTACCGCTCATCGGCTCGACGCCGGGCATGCAGAACCTTCGGTCCACGATCGACCGCGTGGCGGCGACGGATTTCACAGTCCTCCTGGAAGGCGAGAGCGGAGTCGGAAAAGAACTCGTCGCGCGTCGGATTCACAACTTGAGTCACCGGCGAAATGGTCCTTTCGTGGCCATCAATTGCGCGGCACTGGTCGAGACCTTGCTCGAAGCGGAACTATTTGGCATCGAAGACCGCACGGCCACGGGCGTCCGCGGACGGCGTGGCAAGTTCGAAACGGCAGACGGAGGCACGCTGTTCCTAGACGAGGTCTCGGATTTGTCGGTCTCGGCCCAGGCCAAGCTGCTGCGCGCGATTCAGGACCTCGCGGTCGAGCGCGTCGGCGGTCAGGGATCGCATCGCGTGGACATCCGCATCATCGCCGCGACCAATCGCAGCTTGGCGCCGTTGGTCGAGCGCCAACTGTTCCGGCCGGACTTGTTCTACCGGCTGAGCGGGGTCGACGTGCGCGTGCCGACCCTTCGCGAGCGGCGCTCCGACATTCTGGAGCTGGCGAATTATTTTCTCGATTGTCATCGTTCGACGCGTTCGCTGCAGTTATCGCCGGCGGCCGCGGACGCGCTCGTCACTTACGACTGGCCGGGGAATGTACGGGAACTCGAGCGACTGATCGAACGGGCCGTCACGCTGACGGCCTCCGAGACGATCGAGCTCGATGATCTCCCGCTCTGCGTGGGCAGAGACTACGCCGCGGCGCTTGGGCCGTCCCTGAGCCGTGACGAGACGTTGCGCACGTGGGCCAGCCGATACGCTCGTTTAATCCTGGCTCGATGTCAGGGCAACAAGCGCGAAGCCTCCGACGTGCTGGGGATCAGTTACCACACACTCCAGGCGTACCTCCGCCATCCCGTCCACGAATCAGCGAGCCGACAGGCGCCGATCGAGGACGACCGCGCGGAATCGTCGATGGTCGTGGAGTCTGCGGTGTGACGCGTGTGGCGGCGCATGTCGCGTCGCTCGAGCCGGGCGTTTCCGGCGAACTTGGCGGACGAAAACGGGACAGCGGGACGCTGTGGGGTCGCACGTTCGCTTTACGCAGGCTCACCTACATGCGCGCGGCGGGCGCCGACTCCTGGTGGAGCATGTGGTTGATGGGCCTGGACTGCGAGCTGGCTTTCACGGACTGCACACGCCGAGCGGTGATCGGACGGTAATGAGGAGGACGCCCTGGGCGAGACAGCCGCGTCTCGCCCGGGGCGACAACCGATGCCTGTGATTACTTCGTTTCTCACCGCGCTGCTGATGCTTGGTGCGGCGGCTGACGATTTGAAGGCCGCCGACTTGACGAAGCCGGGTGTCGTGCCGGACGCGCTGATCGTCGGCCGTGCCACGTGTGGCGCGGGCTCGTGGCTCCTCACCGAGACGCCCGCGCTCATCGAGATCAAGGTCGGCGCGTGGACGATCGCCGCGCATCCGATTCGGGGCCTGAAGTCCGAAGAAAAAGTCTGGGGCCTCGCGTGTCTGTCAGACGGCTCGCTCTGGACGCTGGCGTCGCCTCGAACGGTCGCCCGCCTCGAGCCGACGGGGCAGATCGTTGAACGGATCGAGATCCACCTCCCGCGCATCGCGCTCTTCGCAGCGGGAGACCGACTGCTGTTCGAGCAACTACCAATGGCGCCCGGTGCGGCCTCCTTGGCCACGAGCCCTCCGCGCCAACCGCAATCCGTCCACGCCTGGCCGGGCCTCGTCGGCCGATCCGCGCGCAGTCGCGAGGAGCAACTTACACGCAATCTGGTTAACTGCGGGATCAGCTTCAGCGGCTCCGTACCGTGCTGGTTCGCCGACGAACGACAATTCGTCGTCTCAGACGGATCGGCCATTCGCCGCATCGACTTCGCGCCGCTCGGTTCGGCGAACGTCGACCCGGTTGCGCCGATCTGGGACGTGGCCATGGTGGATGCGGACCGCTTCTGGCTTCTCGCGAGTGCGCCGCGGGGGTTGCCGACACGATCCGGCGGACGGCTGTACTGGTCGCCAGGCCGCGCGCGTTACACGATGATCGATCTTGCGCCTCTTGCGCGACTGGTGATCACCGCGACTGCATCTCAGTGTGTGCTGCTCACGACCCAAGGCGGTTTCATGGAAGTGAGGGTGACGCGATGAGACCGTCGGTGTTCAAGTTCTTCGCGCTCCTTCTCCGACCGCGCTTGCCGTATCTGATCGTGGCGGGCCTCGTGCTCGCGCTTGGCGTTTACCTCGAGTGGATCCATCCAGACGGCTTCGAACAGGTGGTGGCGATCGCGTTGTTCCTGCAGTTGTTCGCGGCGTCCAGCGGCTATCGTGAACGGCTCAGGCGAGGACACTTCGACGCGATTCTTGCCGGTCGCAACGAACGCTGGAGTGTCGCGGCCGTGCATTGGGTGATGTCGGCCGGCTTCGGGCTGATGCTGTGGTTCGCGCTCGGCATGATCGATCTCGCGGGTCGTACGGGGCACGTGCCAGCCGCGTTCAGCGTCACGGGGCTCGTCGTTTTCCTGTACGTCTCGACAGTCGCGTGGGCCGTGACGCTTCCCCTACCCAAGTACAGCGGCGCCATTCTCTGGCTGGCGCTCCTCTTCGGACTCGGGGCGACACAACGGCTCCACGCTCTTCGCCAGACGTTCAGCGCCGCCGGCGGATCGTGGGGCGATACATTTCATTCAGCGGCAAGCAGCCTCGTCTGCCCAATCTTCTTGATGGTCGATCCACCAGCTGCCGGTCGAGGAGTTCTCTCTCTGGTTTTTCTTGCGACGGTTGTCGTCTGGTTGGTCGGCGCGGCACTGATCCATCGCTTCGACGGCGTTCTGGTGGAGTCCTGAATGACGGTCGGCGAACTCAACGGCGTCTCGAAGCGTCTCGGTCGGCACGCGGCGTTGGAGGACGTCAGCCTGTCGATTGCATCCGGCGAGATTCTCGGACTCATTGGCCCCAACGGCGCAGGCAAAACCACATTGCTCCGTATCCTCGCCGGACTGCTTCGTCCGTCGGCCGGATCGGTCTGGCGCGTCACTCCCGATCGCCTGTCGTACTTCGGTGGCGAGCAGACGTTGCCTTCTGATCTTTCCGCGAGGCGCTGGCTCTCGCTCTGGTCAGCCGGCGCAGCAAACGGCACATCATCTCGGCGACTCTCCGTTCTGTCGCGAGGCACGCGCCAGCAAGTCGGGTTGCAAGCCATGCTGGCCGACAGCACATCGAGGCTTCTGCTCCTTGACGAACCCTGGGAAGGTCTCGACCCGGACGCGAGCCGTTGGTTGTCGCAGGCGATGATCGAGAAGCGCGCGGCCGGCGCGGGCATTGTGGTCTCCTCGCATCGCATTCACGATCTCGCCGACGTTTGCGATCGATGCGTCTTTCTGGTTGGTGGGCGACTCATCGGCAACGCCGTGTGGTGCGAAGGTCTGTCGGACCGGACCGCGGCGCTCCTCGAGGCCTTTGACCGCGCAAGGGCCCAAGGATGAGGCTCGTCCTGGTCGCCCTGGCAGCGATGACGGCAGCAGCCGTTCAGCTCGGCGGCCACCAGCCCACGACCGCTCTATCGGGCACGATTCCGACGATGCTGCACTCGCCATCACGGATCGTGTGGATCGCGGCCGATGGGGAACAACGCGATGTGACCTGTTCATGGGCGGCGCCAAGTGAGTGGAGCTGCACAGGACTTTCCGCTGGCGCGCAGGGGCTCGTCGTCATCGTCGGCGCCAGCGAGGACGTGGCCGCGATTCCTGTTGGCTTTGGCAACGTGGTTGCCGCGTCCATCGTCGGCGCATGGGGACGCGTCGTGCGGGTCGTGCCGGGAGGAGCCGCGCCGGATAGCGTGCATGACATTCAAGTGCGCGCGTGGAAGCCGGACCGACCGCCAACGCGCGCCCTCACGCGCCGCTTCTCTCCAATCGAAGAGGCTGCCGCGACCGTGGTCCGACTGACGCCGACGACCTTCTGGGTCACAGGCGGGGCCGTGGACGCCGAGGCCTTCCTGCGTTTCGACGGGCCCGCTATCGCCACCGTGCGACTCGCGCTATCGCCGGTGACGAACGGTCCGCCGGACATTCCAGTATTCGTGATGGCTGACGCGCCGGCGACACTCGTTGGCCAGGTCGTCGACCGCCATGACCAGAGCGTCGAACACGCCCTTGTTGAATTGTGGGAACCGCTGCTTTCCGATGCCGATCGAAACCCAGAGCTCCTGAACACCTGGATACGACGCGCAACCACTGACACTGATCCTCAGGGTGCGTTCTCCTTCGATCGCCTCGCTGTCGGAGGATACGAGCTCGCCGCCGTCGAGGCGTTTCGCGGCCGCGCCACCTCGATCGTGAAATCCGTTGCCGAGCCGGTTGTGCTGCGGCTCGAACCTCCTGCATCCGCTTCGGGCCGAGTCCTCCGACGTGGGCTTCCCGTAAGCGACGCGCGAATCCGGTTTGTGCCCGACGCACTCGCGCTGTCGATCAGTTTCGACCCCCGAGTGCATCTCAGCGACGAGACGAGAACAGGGGGAGACGGCCGATTCACTTTGATGCTGCCGCCCTCGCGGGCCGGTGTCGTCCAGGTGCTCACGCAGGAGGGTCCGTCGGTGCGGGTCGGCCTTCCAGCGGCGCCGAAACTGCGGGAGATTGCGCTCGGCGATATCGTCGTGCCGGACACGAAGCACGTCACGTTGCGCCTCCTCGACCCGCGGAGCTGCGAGCTCGTTGCGGTTGGGCCGATGGGCGAGATGGGACTTACCACTGTTCGCGTGAGCGCCACTCCGTCGCACGTGTACTGGATGGAATTGCCCGAGCCCGGCACGTGGATCCTCAACGCACGCTGCGGCGATCG
>JACPZV010000326.1 GCA_016195295.1 Acidobacteriota bacterium | reverse complement strand
TAGGCCGGGTCCTTCCGGACCCGGCTGCACAGGCGGGTCCAAAAGGACCCGCCCTACGTGATGCGGGCGTAGGAAACCGCCCGGAGCGCACTGTGTGCCCGCGGTTTTCAGTGAACGGTTCCGCGCGGCCGGTGAATGGGAGATTTCCGGCGGTGGCGGGACGTATGATGTCGCCCATGAAAGGCGTGACGCGCGCGCTCGGTGTCCTGCTCGTCCTGCATGCCATCGCGGCGTCCGTGTCGGCCCAGGCGGCGCCGACGCGCGCGGACATTTTGCGCGGCGAGTACGGGCGCTACCGCGCGAACAACGATTTGCTCTTCTACCATCTCGACGTCCGCGTCGATCCGGACAAGAAGGCCATCAGCGGGAAGAACACGATCCGCTTCCGGATGCTCGCCGACGACACGCGAATCCAGCTCGACCTCTACGCGAATCTGAACGTCGACAAGATTCTGATCGGGACGTCTCCGCTCAGGTACGAGCGCGAGCTGAACACCGTGTTCGTCAACTTTCCCGAGACGCTGCAGGCAGGCCGCGAGTACACGATCGACTTCTTCTATTCGGGCACGCCGCGGACGATCGGCCGGTTCGGCGGTTTCACGTTCGGCAAGGATCCGGCGGGCCGCGCGTGGATCTTCACGGCTTGCGAGGGAGAGGGCGCGAGCCTCTGGTGGCCGAACAAGGATCAGTGGCGTGACGAGGTCGAGCGGATGGAGCTGAGCGTTTCCATTCCCAGCGCTCTCGTCGATGTGTCGAACGGAAAGTTTGTCGGCAAGGCCGACCTCGGCGACGGCTACACGCGGTGGGACTGGCTGATTCAGTATCCGATCAACGCCTACGACGTCTCGCTCAACATCGGCACGTACGTCCACTTCGACGACCGCCTCGGCGATCTGCCGCTGGACTTCTACGCGCTGCCGGAGGATCTCGACAACGCGAAGCGGCAGTTCGCGCAGGCGAAGGGGATGCTCGAGGCCTATCAGCACTACTTTGGCGAGTATCCGTTCATGAAGGACGGGTACAAGCTGATTCAGGCGCCGTACTCGGGGATGGAGCATCAAGGCGCCGTCACCTACGGAAACCGATTTGCGAACGGTTACCTCGAGCGCGATTGGACGGGCGTGGGCATCAGCCCGAAGTTCGACTTCATCATCATCCACGAGAGCGCGCACGAGTGGTTCGGCAACGCGATCTCGGCGGCCGACGTGTCCGATATGTGGATTCACGAAGGATGGGCGACCTACCTCGAGGCTCTCTACGTGGAGTACACGTTCGGATACGACGATGCGCTCAAGTACGTGAACGGCTACAAGACGAAGGTACAGAACCGTCAGCCGATCATCACGCCGCATGGAATCCACCGCACGCCGCCGCAGGATCAGTATTTCAAGGGCGCTCTGTTTCTCAACACGCTGAGAAACGTCGTCAACGACGACGCGCGCTGGTGGGCGCTGCTTCACGATCTGTTCCAGCACTTCAAGTACGAGAACATCATGACGGAGGATGTCGTCCGTTTTTTCAACGAGAAGACCGGGCAAAACCTCACGCCGATCTTCGATCAGTACCTCCGCCACGCCGCGTTGCCGGCGCTCGAGCTGACGTTCGACGAACAGAAAGGCACGGTCTCGTATCGCTGGAAGGCGGACGAGCCGGGCTTCGCGATGCCGGTCCGTGTTGGAACAAAGGATCGATGGCAGATCATCCAGCCGACGATGGAATGGAAAACGATGCCGACGTCGCTGAACAAGGACGGATTCCACGTCGCGACCGACCTGTATTACGTCGATGTCGTCAAGCCGTAGGCGGGTTCACCAGATGGTCTCGAGAGGGGCGTAGTTCCGCAGCCGGCGATCTCGAGTGACCAGCGTTCCCGATTCGAGGATCGTCGTCGCGACGATGAGGCGATCGGCGGGATCGCCGTGAAAGGATCCGAGTTGCGTCGCTTTCACGGCCACAGCCGGCGTCAGCGGGAGCAGCTCGACGCGCGGCAGCGCGAGCGCCTGTTGCAACCAGTCCAGCGGAGACCGGTCAAGACTGATGCGACCCTTGGCAACCGCTGCGGCGACTTCGAAGCAACTGACGGCAGCGACGCCGATCCGTTGAGCGGCGTCGATTCGCTGGCGGGCTTTCTTTCCCAACCGAGTGGTGTCGCTGACCCACCAAATCCACGCGTGGGTATCGAGAACCGTCACCGGTCCAGCTCCCAGTCGCCGAGCAGTGGTCCGACGATGTCGCCGTGCACCGACACGCTGTTCTTCAACGACGAACCGCCCGCCGGTGCCACGGGCACGATGCGCGCAACCGGCCGGCCGCGTTTGGTGACGACCAACGCCTCACCGGTGTGGGCGACCCGGTCGAGCATTTTGAGGCACCGCGATTTGAACACTGACGCGGAAACCGCCCGGGTCATTGACATGGTCATATTATGTGGCCATATAGGTGATGTGTAAAGACCACCGCCCGCCCCGCCAGTCGTAGTTCCGGACACAGGTCCAGCCAGTTGGAGCTCAAGGTCCGCCTGAAGACGGACGCTACGGAGCGCTGTTTGGCGTGGAGGTCTACGTATGCGCGCGTGTCGTATCAACGTCGTGGTGTTTCTCATCATCGTATGTGCCCGTGGCGCGTCCGCGCAGACCGCCTCGTTGCGGATCGAAGTGCGGCACGACGGCGCGCCGATCGGCGGCGCCTCTGTCGTCGTCAATGGCGAGACGATGCAAACCCGCGCGGACGGCGTCGCAACGATCGTCGTCGCGCCGGGGAACGTGCAGACGGTCGTCGTCAAAGAAGGCTTCGAACCGCAGAGCGTCTCGGTGGAGGTTCGCCCTGGCGAAACGCGTACGCTCACCATCGACCTAGAACCGCAGACCGCGGTCGAAGAACACGTGACGGTCGCCGCCACGAGAACGGACAAGCGGATCGAAGATCAACCGATGCGCGTGGAGGTGCTCGACCGCGACGAAATCGAAGAGAAGGTCATGATGACGCCCGGCGACATCGTGATGATGCTGAACGAAATGGGCGGCCTGCGCGTGCAGGCGACGTCGCCGTCGCTCGGTGCGGCGAGCATCCGCATTCAGGGGATGAAGGGGCGGTACACGCGGTTTCTCTCGGACGGGCTGCCGCTCTTCGGCGAGCAGGTCGGCTCCTTCGGTCTGCTGCAGATCCCGCCGACCGATCTCGCGCAGGTCGAAGTGATCAAAGGCGTCGCATCCTCTTTATATGGCGCGGGGGCCATGGGCGGTGTCGTCAACCTGGTCTCGAAGCGGCCGACAAAGGAAACCGAGCGCGAGGCCGTCGCGAATCGATCGAGCCGCGGGGCCACCGACGGTGTGTTCTGGTATTCGGCGCCGATCGACGCGAACTGGGGGGCGACGTTGCTGGCGAGCGGCCACGGTCAGGAGCACACGGACGTCAACGACGACGGCTGGGCGGATTTGCCGAAGTACGCGCGCGGCGTCATTCGACCGCGCGTGTTCTGGGACAACCACGCCGGCGGCACGTTCTTCGCGACCACGGGCGTGACGATCGAGAATCGCAGCGGCGGCACGATGCCGGGCGCCGCCCTGCCGGCCACCGGGTCGCCGTACCTCGAGCAACTGAACACGCGTCGATTCGACGCGGGCGCCGCCAGGCAGACGCTGATCAATCAGCAGTACGTCGTCAGCATCCGGGGATCGTTCGCGCACCAGACACAGGATCACACGTTCGGCGACGTACAGGAGCGCGATGCGCACGACACGGCGTTTGTCGAAGCGACGTTGCGGCGGGCGATCGGACGACAGACGCTGGTCGCCGGCGCGGCGCTCGAGCGGGACGCGTTCCGTCCGGATGACCTGCCGCGCTTCGCGTATACGTTCACGGTGCCCGGCGTCTTCGCGCAGGACGACGTTCAGATCGCGACGTGGCTGTCAGCGTCGGCGAGCGCGCGTGTCGACATCCACAGCGAGTTCGGCGCGTTTGTCAGTCCGCGAGTCTCGGCGCTCATGCGCGCGGGCGAGTGGTCCAGTCGCGTGTCGGTGGGCCGCGGATTCTTCGCGCCGACGCCACTCACGGAAGAGACCGAAGCCGCTGGTTTGACGCGCCTCGCGATTCCAACCATGCTGCGCGCCGAGCGCAGCACGAGCGCGTCGATCGATCTGACGCGGACCGCCGGACCGCTCTCGACGACCGTGACGTTCTTCGCGTCGCGCATTTCCGATCCAGTTGAAGTCGACCGCTCGACCGCGTTGGTGCTGAGGAACCTGGACGCGCCCGCGACCAACACCGGCGTCGAACTGCTGAGCACGTGGCGGCGGCCGCCGTTCTCGGCCACCGCGAGTTACACGTACGTCCGCAGCGTCGAGCAGTTGGAATCGCAAGGACCGTCGGTGGAGATTCCGCTGACGCCACGTCACGGCGTCTCGCTCGTCGGCATGTGGGAGCGCGAGAAGATCGGGCGCGTTGGGCTCGAGTGGTACTACACCGGCGTTCAACGACTCGAGGCGAATCCGTATCGCGATGAGAGCCGGCCGTACATCTTGTTCGGCGCGCTCGTCGAGCGCCGCGTCGGCCGCTACCGATTGTTCATCAACGCCGAGAATCTCGCGAACGTGAAACAGACCGACTGGGATCCGCTGCTGCGGTCCACACGCGGCGTGGACGGCCGCTGGACCGTCGATGCCTGGGCGCCGCTCGACGGCCGCAACATCAACGGCGGCGTACGCGTCGCGTTCTGACTCCCTGCCCGGACGATGTAGACTGACGCGATGAGCCTGTTCCGCGTCAACGTCATCGCCAGAAATCCGAAGGACGAGAGTCGCGAGACCCCGCCAATCGAGGCGTTGGTTGATACGGGATCGGAACTTACGTGGCTGCCGGCCGACGTTCTCAACCAGGCCGGCATCGTCCCGCGCCGAAAACGAACCTTCGTCACGGCCGCGCGCGAGACGGTGACGCGCGATGTGGGCTACGCCATCCTCGCGTCGGAAGGCTTCGAGACGGCGGATGAAGTCGTCTTTGCCGAGCCGAGCGATCTCGTGCTTCTTGGAGTACGCACGGTCGAAGGGTTCGGTGTCTTCGTCGACAACGTCGGTCACCGCTTCGTCGCCCAGACCTCGATCGTCGCCCTCGCTACTGAATCGTGATCGTTCCCTGCAGCGCTGTGTCGTCCGGCAGATTGTGATCGTGGAAGCCGCAGCGTCCCGCGACCACGAGATTGCCGGTCTGGCGGCTCTGGCCGGGCTCGAGGTGACCGACCTGATTGATCTCGGGGCAGTCGGTGTGGTCGGGGTGCGGGTCGGAGAACATGTCGTGG
>JACPZV010000325.1 GCA_016195295.1 Acidobacteriota bacterium | reverse complement strand
ACCTGGGCCCAGCCGGTGATCCCGGGCGGCACGAGCGTGCGCAGCGCGTAGTACGGAATATCGATGCCGGTGACGTCGCTGAGATTCCGCGTCAGCAGTCGCAACGTTTCGATGTTCGACACGGGGTGCGGCCGCGGACCCACCAGATTCATGTCGCCGCGTAGGACGTTGACGAGCTGCGGGAGCTCGTCGAGGCGATACTTGCGGAGCCACCGCCCGACGCGCGTGATGCGATTGCCGTTGTCGCGCACCCACTCCGAGGCGTGACGATCGACGACGCGCATCGTGCGGAATTTCAGCAACGTGAACGGACGGCCCGCCGCGCCGACGCGAGATTGAGCGAACAACACCGGGCCGGGCGAGTCGAGCGAGATGGCGAGCGCGACGAGCAACAGCACTGGCGACAGCGCGATCAGGCCGGCGAGCGACACCGCGATGCCGATGGCCCGCGTGCACGCCAGGTAGCCGCGCGACCGGCGCAGGTGTTGCGAGAAAATGAGGCTGCTTGGCGCCAGCGTGTCGACCGCTACGGTCCCGGTCAGCCGTTCGTACAGGTCCACGCCGTCTTCAATTGCGATCCCGCGGCTCACCCGGCATTCGAGGAGCTCTCTGACTGGCAGCGACCCGCGCCGTTCGGCCAGCGCGACGACGATCGCGTCGGGCCGGAGTCGCGGCACCAGCCGGCCAAGGTCGTCGAGCGTGCCGAGCATCGGATATCGCGCTTCCGCGTTGGTGACGCCGGGCCGTTCGCCCACCACGCCGAGCACGGCGTACTCGCCGGACCGATGGGTCTCGATCGCGTCGATCAGACGCTCGGTCAGCGGTGTTGTCCCGACGATCAGGAGACAGCGCATCGAGCCACCATAGCTGGCACGCTTATCGTCGCGCGCGGCCGCGCGAGGTGTAGCCGCCGTACCCGTAATAGGCGTCGTAGTACCCCCGGAATGGCGCATCGACGCGATTGAAGACGAGCCCAAGGGATTTCTCCGGCCCCACGATCGTGAGGGCTTCCGCCAACAGGCGGCGCGGCGTGTGGTGGGCGGCCACGACGATCAGAAATCCGTCCACGCAAGCTTCAATCAGTCGGCAGTCCGGCACGGGCACGGCCGGCGGCGCATCGAACACCACGTAGTCGTACGCGCGACGGAGTTCGGCGACGACCGATCCGAATCGCGTCGACTGAAACAGCTCGTAGGGATTCGCGTCGCGTAGTTGCCCCGCGGGGAGCACCGACAGGTTGAAAGTCGGGCGACGACGGATGGCGTCGGTGAGCGGCAGCCCCGGATCGGCCAGCACGTCGGCCAGGCCAGGTCCATCCCAATCGATCATGCCGAGCTGGATCGCGACCGACGGTACGCGCAGGTCCGCGTCGACGAGCAGGACTCGAGCCTGGCGGTTGCGGGCCAGCGCCGCCGCCAGGTTGATCGCCGTCGTGGTCTTGCCTTCGTTCACGGTGGCGCTGGTGATCGCCAGCACGCTGACGCCGCTGGCCGCGTGTAACCGCTCGAGCGCCTGGCGGAGCACGAGGTACTGCTCGAATTCGACCGAGTCCGACGCGGTCAGGCCGATGAGGTGATCGTCGATCGCGGCGCCCGTCTCGGCGTCGCGTGTCACGCTGATGCGAATCGCCGCCAACACCGAGGGCCTCATCATTCGACCGTCACGCTCTTCGCGAGATTCCGCGGCTGGTCGACGTCGCAGCCGCGCAAGACGCCGATGTGGTACGCGAACAATTGCAGCGGGATGGCGGCCAGCAACGGCTGCAGCCAGTAGGGCGCCGGCGGAACGGGAATCGCGACGTCGACCTGGCGTGCCCCCTCGGCGTCGCCGGCGGTCGTCAGCGCGATCGTGACGCCGTCGCGGGCCTTGACCTCTTCGATGTTGCTCGCCATCTTCTCGTAGCTCGGGCCCCGCAGCGCGACGCAGACCACGGGCGTGCGCGCGTCAATCAGCGAGATCGGCCCGTGCTTCATCTCACCCGCGGGATACCCTTCGGCGTGGATATACGAGATCTCCTTGAGCTTGAGGGCCCCTTCGAGCGCCATCGGATAGTGAAGGCCGCGTCCGAGGTAGAGCACGGTCTGACGATCGGCGAAGCGGGCGGCGACGTTTCGGATCGCGTCGCTCAGGCCGAGCAGGTCCGCCATGAGCGCGGGGATCGCGCAGAGGTCCTTGACGATAGTGCGGACGAGCGACGGGTCGAGGCGGCCGGTGACGAGTCCCAGTTTGAGCGCCATGAGGGTGACCGCGCTGAGCTGCGCGGTGAACGCTTTGGTCGAGGCGACGCCGATCTCGATGCCGGCGCGCGTCTGGACGACGCGGTGCGCGAGACGGGCGAGCGAGCTGCCGACGACGTTACAGATCGCGACCGAGTGCGAGCCGGCATCGCGTGCCGCGCGCAGGGCGGCCAGCGTGTCGGCGGTTTCCCCCGATTGCGAGATCGGCACCGTGAGCACCCGCCGATCGTCGAGCGCGGAGCCGCCCGCGTGAAACTCGGACGCGATCTCCGCCGTCGCGGGCACGCCGCTGCACACCTCCACCAGATGTTTGCCGACCAGCCCCGCGTGCCATGACGTGCCGCACGCGACGAATTGCACGCGGTTCAGCGTCGAGAGGACCTTGCTGCCGTCCAGCTCCGGCAACCGGATTTCGCCCGTGTCGGCATCCGCGCGATCCAGCAGCGTGTTTCGGACGGCGTCGGGCTGCTCGAAGATCTCCTTGAGCATGAAGTGGGGATAGCTGGACTTCTCCGCCGCCTCGGCGCTGCAGGGGAGCCGCGTCGGCGCTCGGTGGATCTCCTGACCATCGAGTGTGCGAAGCGACACGCCGTCCCGGCGCAGGACGGCGATCTCGCCGTCGCCGAGCACGACGGTCCGCTCGCTCACCCCGAGCAGCGCGGGAACGTCCGACGCGAGGAACGCCTCGCCATCGCCCAGTCCGATGACGAGCGGCGAGTTGCCGCCGCGCGCCGCGACCAGCACCGTGGGATCGTCGGCCGCGATGCACGCGATGGCGTACGCCCCGTGCAGGTCGCGCGTGGCATGCCGCACGGCATCCGGCAACCCTTCGCCGAGATACCGCTCGACCAAGTGCGCGATCACTTCGGTGTCGGTCTGCGATCGGAACCGATGGCCTTCCGCGCAGAGCGTTCGCCGCAACGCCTCGTGGTTTTCGATGATGCCGTTGTGCACGACGGCCACGCGCGATCCGCAGTCGGTGTGCGGATGGGCGTTGCACTCGGTGGGGCGCCCGTGCGTCGCCCATCGCGTGTGGCCGATGCCGAGCCGTCCGTGCAAGGCCGCGCCCGCCACCCGCGTCTCCAGCGCCGCGATCTTCCCGGGCGTCTTGGCGACTTCCAGGCCGCTCCCGTTGATGATCGCCAGCCCCGCCGAGTCGTAGCCGCGGTACTCGAGGCGCCGCAGTCCCGCCAGCAGGAAGGGCACCGCGTCACACGCGCCGACGTATCCCATGATGCCGCACATAGTCTTCAGATCCTTCCGCGCGCGAGCATCAACACGAGCGGCACGTTCCCGCCCGCCAGATGACGCGTGACCAGAACGATGAGCGTGAGGGCGCACGCGGTGCCGGCCACCGCGAGCGCGAACTGCCAGCGACGCCGGGCGACGTCGCGATCCGTCACGATGGGCGGAATCGTGGCGAGGACCGGGACGCGCGCGAACGCGCGCGGCTCGTCGAGCGTGTGGATGGACGTGTCGAGGCGCTCGGCGAGGAAGACGGCCCCGCCCGCCAGCGCGATCGACAGGACGCATCCGAGCAGGAAGAGCTCGAACCGGCGCGGAGCCGCGGGCTCGGTGGGCGGCAGGGCCGAGTCCAGAATGCGGAATTGCTCGCCCGCCGGTCGCGTCTCCAAGCTCTCGGCGAGCCGCGCGTCTTCGTAGCGTTTCAGGAGCGAGTAGTAGAGCTCGGCCGTGTTCCCGTAGTCGCGCGTGGTTTCCTTGATTTCCTGCGCGCGCTGCGGCGCGTTTTCCACGCGTTTCTCGTAGGCCGCCATCTGGCGCCTCAGAGATTTCTCGTCGTTGTCCAACCGCTGGAGTTCCTGATCCACTTCGCTCAGCGCCGTGCGCGGTTGTCGGGCGTCGGCCTGCGCCGCCGTGCCCGCGCGCGCGCCGCTCGACGCGGGCGCCGTCGACTGGCCTTCGAGTCGGGCGATTTCCATCTCGACGCGACGGACGTCCGGGTGCTGCTCGGTGTAACGCGCGCGGAGCTGCGCGAGTTCGTCCTTGAGATCCAGCAGGCGCTTGGCGGTCGGACTGAGATCGGCCGCTGGCCGCGCGGCGACGGACGGATCTTGTCGCAGAGCATCGCGGCGATCCATCGCCCGCTGCTGCTTGTCGCTGTTGAGGCGCAGCTCCGTGCTGAGCCGCTCGATCGCGGCCAGATTGGCCGTCGCCTGTTCGGGGAGCTCACCGCCGTAGTGCTCCCGCATCTTCACGGCCTGGCGGTCCTGCGCATCCAGCCGCTGTTTCAACTCGTCGAGCTGCGTTTTCAGCAGCTCGGCCGTGCCGTGCGCTTGTCCGTGGCGGATGTGTTGGTTCTCCTCCACGTACGACGAAGCGAGGCTGTTGGTCACCAGGGCCACGGTCAGCGGGTCCACGCCGACGTAGCTGACCATGAACGCCACCGTGGCCGGGCGCGCCGCCGTGCTGGGGACTTCCTTCGGCTCGACCTTGATGTCCTGGCGCATTCGCTCCACCGCGAGTT
>JACPZV010000363.1 GCA_016195295.1 Acidobacteriota bacterium | reverse complement strand
CATGGTAGCTCTGCGCGTCGCCCATCAAGAGCGCGAAGAACGGCGCCCGTCGAATCTGAAACAGGTGCACCAGCCGAATGGTCAGGCTGACGAGGAAGATCGCAGCCGCGACGGGAAGGAAGCGATCCTGCCGTCGCGTTGGCGGAGGCGAGTGCAAGCCGGCGGAAGAGTCGCGCATCGTCAGGGCTGGCGCCCGTCCCGAACCTGACCGTCGGGAGCCGCAGCGGGAAGCCGGACCAGGAGGTCTCTCAGCTCGGGCTCGTCAGGATGGACGCGTCTGGCTTGGCGCAGGCGGTCTCGGGCTTCGCGATAACGTCGCAACTGGATCAGCGTCTTCGCGTACATCACCCACGCGCCGGTGAAGCCCGGATCGAGTTCAACGATGCGCTCGAAGTGTGGCAGCGACTCCTGGAGACGCCCGGTGGCCAGCAAGGCCTCGGCCAGGCCGAGACGTGCCTCCACATAATCCGGCTGGTACTTCACGGCGGCAGCGAAGTGCTCGATCGCCTCGGCAGGACGGCCACTCAGACTGAAGACCATCCCGAGGCCGAAATGCGCCTTTGGGAACTCGGGCGCTCGCCGCAGCGCTTGTTCAAACTGCTGCACGGCGCGGGCGGTATCGCCTTCCATGAACAGCGCGGTGCCCAGCCTGTGGAGCAGCTTCGGGTCATCCGGTGCCAGCTCCAGACCTTTGCGGAACAGATCGGTGGCCTCCTTCACCTGCCCGCTTTCGAGCGCTCGCAGCCCTTGAGTCTCGTAGTTCAACGGGCTGCGCAGTACGGCTTCGTAGGTCTCCATGAGCGGATCGTGCGGGGCCGGCCGCCCGCCTCCCCGCTGGTCCAGGTGAGCTCTGGCCTGATCAAGCTGGCCTGCGCTGCGATAGGCCGCCGCCAGGGAGTAGTGCAGGCTGAGCGCCCGCGGGTCGGCCGCCAACGCCCGCTCCAGATAATCGATGGCGCGCGTGAACTCGTGTTTCGCGAGGGCCGCGCGCCCGGCGCCCGAAAGCGCGGCGGCGGAGTTGGGATCCCGCGACAAGGCGCGAAGGAACAACGGCTGGGCCTGATCCGGTCGGCTCTGATCGAGGTACATCTCCCCGAGCCAGATCAACGTCGGCGCGTCCGCCGGCTTGAGATCCAACGCTCGAGAGAAGAACTCAGCCGCCTTGGCCGCCTCTCCCTTCATCCGGTAGAGGTGCCCGAGATAGTAAGGCCATCGTGCATCGTCTGGGACCAGCTCCTGTGCGGTCAGATAGCAGGACGCCGCCGCTTCGTAGTACTCGGCGGCCATCAAAATCAGGCCCAGCTCTCCGTACGCGTCGGCGAGCTCCGGAGCGGGCGTGGTCCGGTCCTCCAGCTTGGTCATCAACGCCGAGTGCCGCTCTCGCAGTTGCTCCTGAACGGACTTGGCTAAGTGCGACACGTCGGGCAGCGCGACGGGTCGCGCCGCCGCCGCTCTTGGCAGTGAGCTCGAACCAGCGGCAGATGGCGCGGACTCGTCGTGGGGAGCACACCCGCCGGCCAGCGCGGCGAGCACGCAGGTCACGGCGATCACACCAGTCCCCAGAGTGCGGCCCATCACCGTCCGTCACCTTCTCTCAGAGCCGTGTACCGATCAGCGGGCACCTCGGACCATGTCTCGACACGCGCACTCGGCCAGGTGACCCGTACCCGCACGGGAGTCGCGGACTTGCCGAGACCGACGAGCACTCGCGGATCGTTCGCCGACGCGTAGCTCCCATCAGCCCGCGCGCGGCGCCAAACCGTAGAGCCGTCGGCCCGCATGACGGCCACGCGCGCGCCGACCATGTCGCGGTGCGCGTGCCGGCCGACCAGCCTCAAGCCCAGCCAGTGGTTGCGGCTGCCGATCTGGTTGATGAGCAGGCGAGGGGGGCCGGCCGCATTGCCGATCAATACGTCCACGTCGCCGTCGTTGTCGATGTCGCCGAACGCTGCCCCGCGACTCACTTCCGACAGCTGGAATGCCCGACCGGCGCGATCCGTGACGTCCTCAAATCCTCCGGCGCGTAGGTTGCGGAACACCTGGTTGCGCTGCTGCAGTGGAAAGGGATTGTCGGGGCCGAGCGCCTCCCGGTTCTGCGTGACGTACCCGTTGACCGCCACGATGTCCAACCAGCCGTCGTTGTCGAAGTCCACCCAGGCGGCGCCGAAGCCGGTGCAGGGAAGTGTCGGAAGGCGGATGCCCTGCCGCGCGCTCTGGTCCTCGAATAGGCCCGTGCCGGTGTTGACGTAGAGGGTGCTGCCCTGACCGGTCAGTTCCGTGATGAACAGATCTTCGTCGCCGTCGTTGTCGAAGTCGCCGGCGTCGGCCCCCATGTTTGCCTTGAGCTCTCCGTTCACACCCGCCGCCACGCCCGATAACGGCGCCATGTTTCGAAAGGTGCCGTCCCGCTGGTTGATCCACAACTGGTTTTCCTTCTGGTCATTGGCGACGAAGATGTCGATCCAGCCGTCGCCATTGAAATCGGCGCTGGCGACGCCGAGTGCGGGCCCGAACTCCCCCGCGAGGCCGGCTGTGACGGTCACATCCACGAATGTCCCATCGCCGCGGTTCCGATACAGACGACTCGGCTGCGCGCGATAGACGTCTGGCGGACAGTAGTCCAGCGGCCCGGAACGGTTGAAGCACGGCGTATGCGCCTGGAGCGTGTAGTTCAGATAATTCCCCACGAATAGATCGAGCCAGCCGTCGCGGTCGAAATCGACGAACGACGCCGACACACTCCACCCGGGATCGGCGGTGCCCGATCGGTCGGTGACGTCCGTAAAGGTCCCGTCGCCATTGTTGTGAAATAACTGGTTCCGTCCGAACGCGGTCCGATAGAGGT
>JACPZV010000362.1 GCA_016195295.1 Acidobacteriota bacterium | reverse complement strand
CCGCTCGCTCGCGTCGCTCGGCGCCAGACTCGCGGCCGGTCTCGCCGACGCCGCGCGCGACGCCGGTGTCGCGCTGCAGGTGAACGCCTTCGGATCGCTGGTGACGCCGTTCTTCACCGATCGTCCCGTGCGCGACTACGCGTCGGCCACAAGCGCGAACACGGATCACTACGCAAGATTCTTCCGCGGGATGCTGGCGCGCGGCGTCTACCCGCCGCCGTCGCAGTTCGAGGCGTGGTTCCTGTCAGGCGCGCATACCGCGCGTGACGTGGACAAGACGATTGCCGCTGCGCGCGCCGCGATGCGCGAGATGAAAAGTGTGAAGCCTGAAGGCTGAAGTGTGAAGACGAAGCGCGAAGCCTTTCAACTTCTACTTCAGACTTCAGACTTGAGACTTCAAAGTTTCTACCGCCAAGGCATTAAGCGTTCGATCCAGCTGATGCGCGTCAGATCGTTGTAGATCACCGTCACCATCAGCGTCATCAGGACGACCAGGCCCGCGAGCAGCATCTTCTCCTTCACGCGGACGGTGAAGTCGCGACGCACCAGCCCCTCGAGCCCCATGATGAAGATGTGCCCGCCGTCGAGCACGGGAATCGGCAGCAGATTGAGGATGCCGAGGTTGAGGCTGATCATCGCCATCAGATTGAAGAGCGCGATCCATCCAAGCTGTGCGGATTCTCCCGAGAGCTGAGCGATCGCCACCGGACCCATCAGCTGCTTCGGCGACGTCTCGCGCGTGACCAGGCCCCATAAGATCTGGAAGATCTGGCGACCGAATTCGACGTTCTGTCGCGCGCTCATTCCGAGCGCCTGCGCAATGCCGGGTTTGATGCTCACCGTGTCGTCGCCGATGATGATCCCGAGCAGCCCCTGCGTGCCGCGTTTGGCCGGCGTCGCCTGGATCGTCAGCGTCGCGCCGTTGCGCAGCAGCGTCAGTGTGATCTGCTGTTCCGGATGCTTCGCAATCGCTTCTCGCAGCTGCCCGCCGAACGTGATGGGCTGTCCGTCGACCGCGAGCACGACGTCGTCCGCTTTCATCCCGGCCCTCTCGGCGGCCTCGCCCGGGCTGACCGAACGCACGTGCGGATGCACGTTGGGCAGCACGCCGATATCGCCAATCTCGAGCCGGCTCGGTCCGGCGAGCGGAAGCGGCGTCATTTTGCGCGAGAGTGCCTGGCCGTTGCGCAACAGGACCAGCGTCACTTCACGGTTCGGCCGCGATCCAATCGCGAAGAAAAACTGTTCCCACGTGTTGACGGCGTGATCCGAGACCGAGACGATGCGGTCGCCGGACTCGATGTCAGCGCGGGCGGCGGGTGAACCCGCCGTGACCACGCCGACGACCGGCGGCTGATCCTCATACGCGCCCTTCTCCACGCCCTGGAAGAGCACGATGGCCGTGAGCACGAACGCCAGCAGGATGTTCATGGTGGGCCCCATGATCAGCACCTGGAAGCGCTGCCACTTCGTCTTCGACAGAAATTCATCCGGCTGCCCGGTGCGCGCGTCGTCCGGGTTTTCGCCGGCCATCTTCACGTACCCGCCGAGCGGCAGCGCGCCGATGCCGTACTCCGTATCGCCGCGCGTGACGCTGACGATCGTGGGATTGAACCCGAGCTGGAACTTGAGCACGCGAATCCCGACGCGCTTGGCGGCGAGAAAATGGCCGAGCTCGTGGACGAACACGAGCACGCCGAGTACGAATGCGAACGCGAGGAGTGTGGTCACTTCAGACTTTTGATTGTAACTCGTCGACCGTTTCTTCCGCACGCTCGCGCGCCCACCGATCCACGGCCCGCACTTCCGCCAGCGTGGCGACGGCGCCAGGCCGATACGCCGCCATCGTGCGCTCGATGACGAGCGGAATGGCCGTGAAGCCGATCCGTCCTTCGAGAAATCGCGCGACGGCGACTTCATTCGCCGCGTTCAGCACGACCGGCAGGCTGCGCGCGGCTTCGAGCGCGCGATACGCCAGGCGCAGACACGGAAACGCGCGCGTATCGGGCGTCTCGAACTCGAGCCGCCCCGCCGCTGTCAGATCCAGCGTCGGCAGCGGGGCGCGCCACCGCTCGGGATACGAAAACGCATACTGGATCGGCAATCGCATGTCCGTGACGCCAAGCTGCGCGATCAGCGATCCGTCCGTCAGCTCGACCATCGAGTGGACGATCGACTGCGGGTGGATGACGACGTCGATCTGATCCGCGCGCGCGCCGAACAACCAGTGCGCCTCGATCACCTCGAGGCCTTTGTTCATCAGCGTGGCCGAATCGATCGTGATTTTCCGGCCCATCCGCCAGGTGGGATGCTTCAGCGCGTCCTCGGCCGTGACCCCTACCAGATCAGACGCGGAGCGGCCGCGAAAAGGTCCGCCCGAGGCCGTGAGGACCAAGCGCGCGATCTCCGCGCGCGTTCTGCCATGGAGGCATTGGTGGATGGCGTTGTGCTCGCTGTCGACCGGCAGAATCACCACGCCGTGGCGCGCCGCCGCTTCGGTGACGATGCCGCCGGCCATCACGAGCACTTCCTTGTTCGCCAGCGCGATCGTCTTTCCGCTCGCGATCGCCGCAAGCACCGCCTCGAGCGCTTCGGTGCCGCTCGACGCGCACAGGACGAGATCGACGTCGGGATGCGACGCGACGGCGACGAGTCCGTCGCGGCCGGTTCCACCGAAGACGACGTCGGCAGGGCCTCCGATCTGCTTCAGCCGATCGATCGCGGCGCCCGTGGCCATCGCGGCCACACGCGGCCGATACTGCTCGACCTGCGCGGCGAACAGATCGGCGTTCTCGCCCGCGGCCAGGCCGACCACCTCGAGTCGGTCGCGATGCGCGTCGACGACCGCGAGCGCGCTCTGGCCGATCGAGCCGGTGGATCCGAGAATCGTGATGCGTTTCACCGGAGGCTGGAGGCTGGGGGCGCCCCTGGCCTCCAGCCTCCTGACCTCAGACATACTTCAACACCACGTAATACACGGGCGCCGCGAAGAGCAGCGCGTCGATGCGATCGAGGACGCCGCCGTGACCGGGAATCAGCGCCGAGCTGTCTTTCACGCCGGCGCTGCGCTTGAGCATCGATTCAAACAAATCGCCGGCGATGCCGAGGGCCACGATCGTCAGCCCGAGCGCCGCTCGAACCGCCGAGGGCATCTCGGGCAACCACCACGCGCCGGCCGCGGCGAGCAGCACCGCGCCGCAGATGAATCCACCGAGGGCGCCCTCGACCGTCTTCTTCGGGCTGATGGCGGGCGCGAGCAGTCGGCGTCCGAACGCGAGGCCCGAGTAGTACTGGGCCGTGTCGCTGACCATGATCGTCAGCAGCAGCAGGAACACGGCGGCGCTCCCGCGCGACGCGCGGAGCGCCATCATCGCCCCGATCGGCAGGCCGAGATAGAGCATCGGAAAGACAGCGGCGGCGGCGCGGCCCAGCGCATCTCGATCGCCCCGCCACGTCGTCAGCGTGATGGCGGCCAGGACGACGAACCCGGACATCAGGACGGCATCGAGGAAGATCGCCGCGCCGGCCCGCTGATCGCCAATCCACGGAAACGACGAGACGCCGACCGACGCGAGCATCGTCGCGAATCCCGCGGGCACGGCGGGAATCGGCAGGCCGCAGGCCGCCGCAAGCCGCGCGTACTCGACGAAGGCCAGCACGAGCAGGAGTTCAGCGACCGCGAAGAACACCGGCGCCGGCGCGAGCCACACGACGGCGACAGCGATGGAGACGAGCACCGCGCCGCTCAGGACGCGGGTCACTTGATGCTGAGCGCCACCGGCGACGGCTTGATGCCGCCGTAGCGGCGATCGCGCTTCTGGTAGGCGAGCACGGCTTCGAGCAGATGACGGCGGCGGAAGTCGGGCCAGAGCGTTTCGGTCACCCAGATCTCGGCGTAGGCGATTTGCCACAGCAGGAAATTGCTGACGCGCATCTCGCCGCTCGTGCGAATCAACAGATCCGGATCCGGCTGACGCGCCGTGTAGAGCAGCTCGCTGAAGCGGCGTTCGTCGAGGTCCGCGGCCGCGATGCCTGAGGCGATCGCGCGCCGCGCGGCGTCGACGATTTCCGAGCGGCCGCCATAGTTGAGCGCGATGTTGAACAGCATCCCGGTGTTGGCCGCGGTCTGCCGGATGCCGATTTCCAGCTCGCGCTGGACGTCCGGCGCCAGCTCTTCCGATCGGCCGATCACCTGAAATCGAATGTTGTTCTTCAGCAGCGTGCTCAGCTCGAGGCGGATGTACCGCTTCAGCAGCGTCATGAGCGTGTTGATCTCGGCGCGCGGCCGCTTCCAGTTCTCGACCGAGAACGCGTAGAGCGTCAGCACGTCGATCCCGAGCCGCGCCGATGTTTCGACGACGTCGCGAACCGAATCGATTCCGGCGCGATGGCCTTCGACGCGAGGCAGATGACGCTGCGCCGCCCATCGTCCGTTGCCGTCCATGATGATGGCGACGTGCGAGGGCAGCTGGTCGAAGTTGATCCGTCGCGCCAGCGCCTCGTCGGGCGATCCTGGCGGAATCCACGCCAGGAGCTGCTCAAGCGACATGAAGGATCCTCGGGGGCAAAACGTAATTCTACCTAATATCCCATCGCGTACGCCGTGCGCCGCGGGTCGCCGCCCGCCATCATCGTTCCCGTCTTGAGATCGACGCGAATGGCCTGCATGTGCCCCAGCGAACCCCAGCCCGGCAGCACTTGCACGTCGTGACCCATGGCCTTCAACGCCTGGATCGTTTCCGGTGACGCGCGGTTCTCGATCTGGACGCGCAGCGCCGCGCCGGGCTTGTAGAAGTTCGGTCTGGCGTCGACGACGAACCGCGGCGCTTCGATCGCTTGCTGCACCGGCAAATCGAAATCGATCAGGTTCACGAGCATCTGAAACTCGGTCTGTCCAATCGTCTCGCCCCCGGGCGAGCCGAAGACGAACGCCAGCGTGCCGTTCTGGAGCACGACGACAGGCGAGTTGTTGAGGATCGGGATCTTCCCCGCGCCAACGTAGTTCACGTCGGTCGGATAGGGCGACGTCGAGCCGAGGCGGATGCCGTTGTTGAGCAGCAGACCGGTGTTGCCGACGACGACGTTGTTGCCGAAGAGCCCGCCGAGCGTCGGCGTCACGCCGACCGCGTTGCCGAGGCGGTCGACGATCGAGAAGCTCGTGGTGTGCTGCTCGGGATCGTAGTCGTCCGGGAAGCGCTTCGCGTCGGCTGGAGCCGATGAGGTCGGCGAGCCGACCGGGGTGCCGGCACTTGGATACGCGCCAGCTTTCGACATGTCGATGAGCGCGCGGCGCTTCGTCGCGTAGTCCTTCGCGAGCATGCCGGCGGTCGGGATGATGGTGAACTTCGGATCGGCGACGTAGCGGTAGATGTCGGCCTTGGCGACTTTGATCGCCTCGATCTGGGCGTGCAGCGCGTTGGCGGACCCGGGACCGAACGCCTTCAAATCGAAGCCTTCGACTAGATTGGCCTGCATCAGGACCTCGAAGCCTCCGCGCGACGTCGACGGGTTGCTGTAGACGTCGTACCCGCGATACGTCGTGTGCAGCGGCTCCTGCCATTTCGGTTCGTACGCGGCGAGATCCGACGCGCGCATGACCCCGCCGTTTTCCTTGAAGAAGCGATCGAATTCCTGCGCGATGTCGCCCTTGTAGAACCGATCGAAGGCCGTGTTGATCGCCGTCGATCGGTTCGCGCCCTTGGCCTTCGCCTGCGCCTCCGCGTCCACCAGCTTACGCAGCGTGCCGGCGTAGTCGGGGTTCCGCAGCAGATCGCCGGCTTTGAGCGGCTGCCCGCCGGGCAGATAGATCTTCGCGGTCGTCGGATACTTCGCCAGGTTGTTCTTGCCGCGGTTGATGTCGTCGGCGAGCATCGGATCGATCGGGTATCCCTTCTCGGCGTACTCGATGGCCGGCGCGAACACCTCGGCGACGCTCATCGTGCCGTAGCGATCCAGGAGAGACAGATAGCCGCCGAGGTTGCCGGGCACGATGCCCGCGTTCATGCCGGCATTGAGCGTTTCCGGCGTCATCTCGGACGGCTTGAGTCCTTTGGGCGCGGCGCCGGTCATCGCGAGCGAGATCACTTTGCCGGTCTTCTTGTCGAACAGGGTGGCGAAGCCGTTGCCCCCGATGCCGTTCATCTCGGGCTCGCCGAGCGCGATCATCGCGCCGACGGCGACGGCGGCGTCGAACGCGTTGCCGCCCTTGAGCAGCATCTGAAGTCCGGCGGAGGACGCGATCGGGTGACCGGCGGTCACCAGGCCGTGCAGGCCGGCGACGGCCGGCCGCGTCTGGACGCGACGGTCGGCCGCGGGCGCCTCGGCTGCCTGCTGCTGAGCCAGGATGAGGACGCCGCACGCGAGCAGCAGCGCGGTGGACCAGAAGGCATTTCGCAGGATTCTCACGGCGCACCTCCGAAAGATGGTTGCGGCGAACGGCACATTATCACCGATGTAAAAGAGAGGTCCGCGCTAATAGCGGACGGCGACGAGAAACAGTCCTTCGGCGGGCGCCGTTTGACCAGCCGCCGCGCGATCGCGAGACTCGAGCACCTCGCT
>JACPZV010000361.1 GCA_016195295.1 Acidobacteriota bacterium | reverse complement strand
TGGCGAGCGGCAGCCATGGCTGCTCGGGGATGGCGATCGTGCCGTGCTCGATGAAAACGCTGGCGGCCGTGGCGCACGGCCTCTCGCGCAGTCTCATCGAGCGCGCGGCCGACGTCATGCTCAAGGAGCGGCGACGGCTGGTGATCGTGCCGCGCGAAACGCCGATGAGCCTGCCGCAACTGCGCAACATGGTGCTGTGCGCCGAAGCCGGCGCCATGATCCTGCCCGCGATGCCCGCGTTCTACCAGCAGCCCAAGACGCTGGACGATCTCGCCGACTTCATGGCGGGCAAGATTCTCTCGGCCCTCGGCTTCGAGCACGATCTGTATCCCGCGTGGACCGGAAAGGCCGGTGGTTGATCTCTCGAAGTCCCCCGAGCGGATCGCGGGCATGTTCGACGCGATCGCGCGGCGGTACGATTTCCTCAATCATTTATTGAGCGTCGGCATCGACAGCCGGTGGCGTGGGCGGGCCATCGCGTCGCTGGCGTTAACGGGCGGCGAGCGCGTGCTCGACGTGTGCACGGGCACGGGCGATCTGGCGATCGCCGCGCTGCGCGCCCGTCCTCCGGCCGCCCGCGTCGTGGGCGTCGACTTCGCGGGCGCCATGCTGCGGGTGGGCCAAGGCAAGCTCGACCGCGCCCGGCTGGCCGGACGCGCGTCGCTCGTGCGCGGCGATGCGCTACGAATTCCTGTCGGCGATGGCCTTGTGGATGCGGTGACAATGGCCTTCGGCATTCGCAATGTCGAGGACGCGGCGGGGGCGTGCGCGGAGGTGCGTCGCGTGCTGAGATCGGGCGGACGCCTGGCGATTCTCGAATTCGCCGTCCCGACCACGCCGGGCATGGGCGCGCTGTATCGCTGGTATCTACGCCATGTCCTGCCGCGGGTCGGCCGGCTGATCTCGCGTCACGGCGCGGCGTACAGCTATTTGCCGGCGTCGATCGACGCGTTCACGGCGCCTCAAGAGTTTGTGAAATTCCTGCAGCAGCGCGGTTTCGTCGACGTCGTGCCCGTCTCGCTGACGTTCGGCAGCGTCATTCTCTATACGGCACGAAACCCCTAGTCCCCTCGCTGATATACTCGTTTTAAGTCGCTGATGTATTTCGATTTCGAGGATTACCACCCCGATATCACGCCGGTCGGCCGGGCCATTTCGTGGCGCGAGGGCGTCCTCATCTCGATCATCGCGCACCTCGCGATGATTATCGTGATTCTGCTGTACCCGCGATGGTTCCCGTTCGACGAGGCGGCCGCGCGTGCGCGCATGCGCGCGTTGGAGGTGCGTCAGGCGGCGCAGGCGCCGCGCTTCGTGTTCGTTCAGCCGAGACTCGAGCGAGCCGTGCCGAAGCCGCCCGATCGCGGCGAGGCGTCGGATCGCGATCGCCTGGCGCGCACGCCGGAACGCGCCGAGCGTCCCGCCAATCCGCTGCCGTTCGCGCGCGGCAACACGCCCGAGCGCGTCGAGGAACCGCCGCGTCAGACGGCGAGAGGCCGCGGCCCCGAACCGGATCCGGCCGCCGGCCAGCCCACGCAGAACCCGCAGGCCTCCAACGCCCAGAAGATTCCCGAATCGAAGTCGGCGCTGGAGCTGCCGGCGTTGCCGCAAGCGCCACAGAACGGCACCGGCGGCCGCGCGCCGAACGCGGGCGGATCGCTCGGCGATGCGCTGCGCAATCTGCAGCGCTACACGCGCAACGAGTCGTTCGACAATCAGGGCGGAGGCGGCGGGCAGTTCGGTCCGGAGATCCAGTTCGACACCAAAGGCGTCGAATTCGGTCCGTGGATTCGCCGCTTCATCGCGCAGGTGAAGCGCAACTGGTTCATTCCCTACGCCGCGATGTCCATGAAGGGACACGTCGGCATCACGTTCAACGTCCACAAGGATGGATCGATCACCGATCTCGCGGTAGCCGGGCCGTCGGCGGTCGACGCGTTCAACAACGCCGCGTACGGCGCGCTTGCGGGTTCGAACCCGACGCAACCGCTGCCGCCGGAGTATCCCGCCGACAAGGCCTTCTTCACGGTCACGTTCTTCTACAACGAAGTCCCGCCAAGGTGAGCCTGGAAGACCTGTGGTTCCATGCCCACCAGATCCCAGCAACTCGGTCTCCTGATCCTCCTGATTGTCTTCGTCGTCTACGTTCTGCTGCGCGTGCGGTGACATGCGGCGCCCGTTGATCGCCGTGCTCGGCCCGACCGCGACCGGCAAGAGCGCGCTCGCCCTGGCGATCGCCGAACGGCACGGCGGCGAGATCATCAATTGCGACTCGACGGCGGTCTATCGCGGCTTCGACATCGGCACGGACAAGATCGCCGTCGCGGACCGTCGTGGCGTCCCGCACCATCTCATCGACATCGTCGAGCCGACCGAGGAGTACACGGCGGCGCAATTCGCGCGCGACGCGTCGGCGGCAATACGAGACATCCACACGCGGGGCAAGCTGCCGATTCTGGCGGGCGGCACGGGCTTCTACTTTCGCGCGCTGACGCGCGGGCTGTTCCCGGGTCCCGGACGGCATGCGGAACTGCGCGGACGGCTCGAGCGAACGGCCGGCCGGCGCGGCGTGGCGTTCGTGCATCGGATGCTGCGGCGCGTCGATCCCGAGTCGGCCGCCCGCATTCAGTCGCGGGATCTGAAGCGCCTGATCCGCGCGCTCGAGGTCTATTTCCTCACAGGCCGATCGCTGACCGCGCACTTCGCGGAGACGGTCTCGCCGATCCCGGACGTTGAAGTCGTGGCGATCGGCGTGCGGCTGCCGGCGGCGCAGATCTCGGCGCGCGTCACGCAACGCGTGGACGAGCAGTTCGCGCGCGGACTGATGGATGAGATCCGGACGCTGCTCGCGCGTGGGATTCCTGAAACCGCGCGGCCGTTCGGCGGCCTTGTCTACCGGCAGGCGCTCGAGCATCTGCACGGTGTGCGCGACGAACCGTCGACGCGCGCGCTCATCGCGCAAGAGAACCGACGCTACGCGCGCCGGCAGTTGATCTGGTTTCGCAAAGAGCCTAATCTAGTCTGGCTCGATGGTCCCGGTGAGTCGGCGACGACGATCGCTGATGCGCTGCGCGTGATCGATCGGCGACTCGATTAACCCTATGCCGCCCGCCTCCGAGCAAAAACACGACCCCAAGCACGCGATCGCCGCCATCAAGACGCCGAAACCGGTCGCGAACTACTTTTCCCACCAATAGCGTCGGCGTGACCTCGGTCAACCCCCCGTTCAGGCGCGTCCTCGTCCTCGTCATGGATAGCGTCGGCATCGGTGAATTGCCGGACGCCGCCTCGTACGGCGATCAGGGCAGCAACACGCTCGG
>JACPZV010000360.1 GCA_016195295.1 Acidobacteriota bacterium | reverse complement strand
GATCCAGGTACGGCACGTGGCTCTCGATCGACGCCGCCATGCTCATCCGGTCCTGTTTCATGAGCAGCCGCTCGAGATAGGTGTGCAAATCCGCGCGACTCATACGGTTCAGCGAGTCGCCTCCGGCATGGTCGTACTGGTGCAGCACTTCGCCGAACCGGTCGCGAGCAGCGAGGAGCGCGGGCCGCGCGAGCACCCGCGTCAGCAGCGTCCCCGGGAACACCGCGAAGTTCTCGCAGAACTGCGACCGCGGGCCGGGATCCAGCGTCACGAAACTGCGCGCCTCGTACCGACTCAGCTCGGAGGGCAGCGCGCGCGCGAGCCGCGCGATCCGTCGCCGGGCTGCGGCAGGAACAAGCCCCCAGTAGGGAGCGCCCAGCCGCTCATTCCACGCCGCAACCCGGTAGCGGTTGTAGCCAAGGAAGAGTTCGTCGGCGCCTTCGCCGGTGAGCACGACCTTGACGTCTTCTTGTGCGAGGCGGGACACGAAGTACAGCGGGACGCTCGAGGGAAAGGCCAACGGTTCGTCCTCGTGCCAGATGAGGCGCGGCAGCTGCCGAAAAAACTCCGCCGGCGACACGACGATCTCGCGGTGCGCGGCGCCCGCGGCCCGCGCCGCCAGTCGCGCGTACGCCAGCTCGTCGGCCTCGCGATCGGCGAACCCGACGGCAAACGTTCGTACGGGTGCCTCCGCCAGCGGCGCCATGAGCGCGAGCAATCCCGTGGAGTCGAGTCCGCCGGACAGAAACAGCCCGAGCGGTACGTCGCTCATCAGGTGGCTGCGCACCGCGTCGCGCAGCCGCGTCCGGATTTCCATCGCCTCCTGCGAGGGCGACGACGACACGTGGGCGCCCGCCTCGGGCAACGTCCAGTAGCAACGCGACTGGAGACCGTCCGTACGGGACCAGGTGAGCACGTGACCGCCGCGCAGCCGTTTCACGCTCTTGAAAAACGTGTCCTCGCCGCTGACGAACCGGTTCGCGAGGTACTCCGGCAGGATCGCGTCGTTGAATTCCGGCCGCACGCCACCCGCGATGAGTGCTTTGATCTCGGACGCAAAGAGCAGTTCCCGGTCGCGGATCGCGTAGTAGAGCGGCTTGATGCCGAGGCGGTCGCGGGCCAGCACCAACTTCTTCCGATTCCGATCCCAGAGCGCAAACGCGAACATGCCCTGGAGCCGCTCCACGCAGCGTTCACCGATCTCCTCGTACAGATGGAGAATCGTTTCGGTGTCGCTGTGAGTCGCGTAGCGGTGGCCCTTGGCTTCCAGCTCGCTGCGAAGGTCGGCGTGGTTGTAAATCTCGCCGTTGTACGTGATCCACACGCTACCGTCTTCGTTCGGCATCGGCTGCGCGCCGCCCGCGACGTCGATGATGGCGAGACGACGATGGCCGAGGCCGACCGGTCCATCGATGCGAACGCCCGTCCCGTCCGGGCCGCGATGGCTCAACGTGGACAGCATGCGCGTCAGGCAGTCCGTGTTGCCGGACTCCCGCGCGTCGTGCCGGACGAAGCCGGCGATTCCACACATATGAAACTTAAAACTGAAAACTTAAAACTGAAAACTGAAGACTGAGAATTGAAAAGTCCGAGGTTTTCACTTTTCGCTTTTCACTTTCAAGTTTTCAGTTTTCCCTCAGCGCGCGACGCACGGCGTGGCTGAACTCCGCGGTCGTCGCGCGACCGCCGAGCGCGAAGGGCCGCGCCTCGCTGACGAGCGCGCGGTCCACGGCCGACATGATGCGGAGGTACGCCGTGCGATGGCCGAGGCAGTCGAACAAGAGCGCGCCCGCCCAGATCGCCCCGAGCGGATTGGCGAACTCCGTACCAAGCCACTGCGCATCGGTCCCGGCGGTCGAGGTCACCGTCGGCGGCAGCCACCCTGAGATGTCCACCCGCACGATCGGGTCGAGCCCAACACATCCGCAGCGTCCCGCGCACAAGTCGACCAACGTCGCGGCGCGCGGCGTCGTCGTGAGGACGACGTCGAGGCGCGCGGGATCGGCGCGCAGCAGCGTGGCCATCGGGCTCACGTCCAGTTTCTCGATCAATACGCCGGGAAAGCTGACGGCCGCCGTCGCGAGCGCCTCATCCCACCGACTGGCGTCACGTTCGGTGCTGTCGATCACGCAGATGAGCCGCTGATGGCGGACATCGGCGACCTCGCACGCGAAATGCGCGAGGCCGTCGCGCCAGGCCTCGTCGCGGCGGGCCCGCGGCGGCGCCAGCAGCCAGCGCGAGTCGACCTTAGCCGACGACGCGGTGCGGTCGGCGCCGCACCACCGCGCGCCGGGTATCAGGCGAACGGATCGCAACGTGACGTAGGGGCCCGCCGGTTCGGCGTTCTGCCCGAGCGGACGCGCGATCGCGTAGACCGCGTCCCACGTGCCGTTCAGATGCCGGGCTTCTTTGGGGGCGCCGCCGATCCACGGCGCGAACTCCAACGTGACTCCGTGTTGCGCGGCAACCGTCTGGATCACCGACACGGCCGCGTCGCACACGAGAGATCCCGCGGTCGGATCGTCGATGCGCAGCGCCACGCGGTGGGTCGCATGGCCCCACCGCGAGGGTACCGCCGCGCTGATCGCGGGGCTGATCCACGGCGGCGGAACGCTCGTGACGTAATCGTGTGTTTGAGGTAATGGAGCCGGCATCGGTGTCCTCGAAGATGGGGCCGTCCTAGACGGCCACGGATTGCCACTTTTCGTCGTCTTCCAGCCGGGCGAGCAGCACGGGCGGCGCGAGCTCGAGAGGTGGTCGGCGCGCTCTGGCGCCGCGCAGGCGGCGGAGGAAACGCGCGCGGTCGGGCGAATGCCGGTAGGCTTCCCGCGCTTCCACGATTCCGCCGCGCACGTGCGCGATCAGGGCGTCGTTGAGCGGGACCATCTCGTGCTTGCGGCCTTTTTCGATCGCCCGGGGCAATTGTTCGAACCGATCCTCGGCGACGAGCGTCCGCGGCGCCGCGGTGTTGACGAGCACTTCGCGGGCCGCGACGCGGCCGCCACGGAGTCGGCGCAGCAACACTTGGGCGATCACGCCGCGCAGCGCTTCCGACACGAGGCGTCGGACGGCGGCGTCGCCGCGGACCGGGCCCAGACACGCGTTCAGCGCGTCACCGGCCGTCGCGCCATTCGCGCTCGCGATGACGAGGCACCGCGACGATGCCAGTTCCAGCGCGACTGCCATCAGATCCGGGGACGGCGGCGCGTCCAGCGCCACCACGTCGGGCTCTTCGGCGATCGCCGCTCGAAGCGCCGCGATCCACATGCGTTCGTCGCCCCGGATCTGGCGCTGGCTCACCAGCGCGCGCCGGCGCTCGTGAACGCGCGCAACCGTTGGCTCGAGCGTGATGACATAGACCGGACGGGTCCGGTTAATCGCATCGACGAGGTCGCCGATGAGGCTGGTCTTTCCCTGTCTGGGGGGACTGGCGACCAGCACCAGCCCGTCCGGTTCGTCGCACAGTCGCGTGATCGCCGGCTCGAGCGGCGCGCTGTTTTTCGCCACGGCCGACGCGCCCCATCTCAGGATGGTGCCCAGCCCATGCTGGTCGCGAAAACTGCGGAGGCGCACGCGCCCGATATCGCGGAGATCCGACATCCACTGAATCCCTTCGGGCGCGAACAATTCGTCCCGCGACAGGTCGGGCGCGCACTCGCTCAGCCAGCGCTCGATGCCGTTGGCGTCGAGCGGCGCTTCGGCGTCGAGGCTTTCGACGGCGTCGCCCACACGGATCGCCGGCGGCTGGCCCGGGACCAGATACAGCGCCGACGCCCCGCGGCCGGCCGCGGCGGTCAGCAACCGCCGCATCTCGGAAGGCGGCGCGTCGCTCGCGCCGGGCGCGGCGATCGGCCGCGCCGCGGCCGGCGTCGTCCGCGGAGGTGACGATTTCGCCGGCGTCGGGACGTGCGTGGCCACGACGGGTAGCTGCGGACGACGCTCGCGGGCGATCTCCACCCACAGATCGTCGCCGCCCCAGGTCGCGGTCACGGTGAACAGGTCGCCGCTGCTCGTCACCGTGGTCGGCAGCTTTTCGATCGCGGATCCGGTCTGCCGCAGCCGCTCGATCGCGCCGGCGGGCACGTACCGTTCGAGGATCGACGTAATGAGCTCAGTCGTCAGCGGCGGCGACGCCAGCTCCGTCTGTCCGCTCGCCGAGATCAAGACCGGTTTCTCGCCGACGTGCAGCATCAGCGTGTCGCTGTCGCTGTCGACGAGGTGTTGCAGATTGATTTCGGTAGTCATCGGCTGAGTTGCGGCTGCGCCGGCGTCCATCGACACGGTTCGAGGAAGCTCAGCGCCGCGCGGAAGCGCACGCGATCGGCGTCCAGGTACGACACCTGGCACCGCAACACCATCGCGCGCAGAATCGAACGCGTGTCGTCGTCACCGAGAAGCGTCACGTCAAGCGCGGTCCCGGGCAGCAGCCGAGATCCGGTGTCCGCCAACAGACCGCCCTTCGACAGATTGAGCAGCGTCAAGTCCTGCCCCGACCGCAGCCGCGCGGCGGGCAGAACGCACCTGTCATAACGAACCGCCTTGCGGCGCTCCGTGATGGCAGGCGCGTCTGGGATGGCAGGTGACCGGCGGGAGGATGAACGCGCTCGTTCGACGGCGGCGATTAGGCGCTCGGCGAGAAGAGGCTGGAAGAGGCAATCGACGGCGCCGCTTTGAAGAACGGTTTCTTTCACGCGGAGATCGCGGTGGCCCGCAATCGCGAGCACCTTCGTTTGCGGAGACCGCGCGTGCAGTTCCTGCGCGAAGCTGCGGCTGTCGTGTCCGTGCAGCGTTGCGTCGCAGACCGCGATTTCCGGCCGCGCGACGGACATGGCCTCCAGCGCCTCGGGCGCGTTGCCGGCGCCCGTCACCTGGTATCCGCGATCTTCGAGCCAGCGGCTGAGCAGCCCGCGCATTCCCGGCTCAGGTTCGACCACGAGCACCGCGTTGTTGACCGTCTCAAACATCCTGCCTCCAGCGTGCCTATAAAGCTAAGAGGAGAGGCGATCCCCGGCAATCCGGCGGATCACCGTGCGGACGCGGGGAGAATCACATCAGGGCCGGCGGGGAAAACACCCGGAGCCGTCACGTGGACCCCGAGGTCGTCAAACTGCACACTTTCGCCGTTCTCGAACGCCACGCCGACGGGCGTGTCGCCCTGGCCCGGATGGCACAGCGCCGAGATTGGCGCGGCGTTGGCGTCAGGATTCGTCGTCGGCAGGAGTACGGTGATGATGCGCAGCGGCAACGGCGCGACGGCCGTGTAAACGAGCACCGGCGCGGGCTCTCGCCGGCCGAACTCGTCTGAAATCCATCCTTGCATCGGGGCATGCGCGCCGCTCCAGGTGCGGGTGTCGAGCGGGATCGCCGCGAACGGGCGAACGAGCAACGCGTGTCCCGCTCGCCCGCGCGCCCGGGCCCACGGGGCGTCGTCGACCGACACGTCGATCGCGGCGAACTGAAACCGTATTTCCACCTTGTGCTCGCCCTCGCCGAGCACCTCGTCTGCGATCACCCAGTACCTGGGTTTCACGAACACGACGCGACGGCGATGGACGACGGCGCCGCCGAGGCGCCGGAAGGCCGCGTGCTCGGCGTCGGCGTAGTCGAACGCGCCGGTCGATCGCCAGTCGCGCAGCGTGGCGCGCGGGCGCTCGGACCACT